>NZ_JAEKNT010000031.1 GCF_016406725.1 Sphaerochaeta sp. S2
GAGCAGTTCAGCCTGTTTTTTGGGTAGGTTCCAATCCCACTTTTCACATGCAATGGCACTCTTACGGAGATTCAGAGCCCTCCGGTTATAGCCCAATCCTTTCCAGTGGTACAACAACTCATCTAACGCCACCTCTGCCAAGTCCTTGAGAGTGGGCCACAGGGAGAGAAACAACTCATACTTGGGAATGACACGAATGGTTTGGGTCTGTTGCAGCATCACCTCGGAAAGCAGGATCCGATAGGGGTCGCTGGTCTCTCTCCAGACGAACGCTCGTCCATGGTTTTCATAGAAACCAAGGATTGTCTGTACGAATGCCTCATACCCCTCGGGACTTTGGCTGAAAGGTAGGCTCAGATAGTTTGCTGCTTCTTCCATTGAGAGTGTAGGAAAATCAATCATTTCTTGTCGCCGAAATTCTCCGGAAGGACAAAGTCACCCTTGTGATAGTTCTCATGGGCTTCCTTCTCCTGTGCTTCGTTGATGTGCTCTGCGGTGGGATGCTCTCCCCTCTTGAGCTTATCCTGCTTTCTTAGATAACGCTCCAGGGCTTTTTGCTTTGCCGTCTCCCGCTGATAGCTCTTACCACTGCTTATCAGGATGGCAACTGGCCTGAGACTCTTGATATTTGCACAGAGAATCTGCAACACACTGGTCAGGGGTACAGAGATAAACATCCCGGGAAGTCCCCAGATAAAGCCCCAGAGAGAAAGTGAGACAAGAATAACAAAGGGCGATAGATTGAGTTGACCGCCTTGTAGGCGGGGGTCAATGATGTTCCCCAGAATCATCTGGGTGCTTATTGCAAGGATCGCCACATAAAAGACATTGGTCCAATCGGGAGCAAACTGGATCAGGGACATAAAGATGACAATGGTTGTCACGATAACTGAACCAATGGAAGGTATGAAGTTGAAAAAGAAGGCCAAGACTCCCCAGAGAATGGGAAGGTCCAGTCCAGTAACCACTGCGGTGAGAAAGAAAAGTGCACCGGTACATAGGCTGATCACGACTTTCAACAACAGATACTTGGAGGTCTGGCGGGTAATGCGTTCAAACATGACAGCAACTTTCATGCCCTTGCTTCTAGGAATGGCTGCCAGCAACTTGGGAATTACACTTTGCCGTTCCAGCAACAGGAAAAGCACAAAAATATAGACCAACAATGCAACCTTGGTAATCGAAAGGAACTTGTTGCTGATGGAGGTTAGGCTGCTGATGGCAATATTCGACCAGTTCACGGGCAGTATGGATAGGAAGGAAGCCCCTTCAGGAAGATCAATAAAGGAACTTGCCCTGCTGGTGAGCAGTCGGTCCAGTGAGACCACTTTCTCTACATAGAATGGTACCAGGTCCACCAAGGTATCGACTGTTATGATGACAAACCAACCAGCAGCAAGAAAAAGAAAGAGCAATAGAGCCATAACAAATATGACTGAGATGATTTTTGGTACGTGGAGTCTATCGAGCCTACGAAGTAATGGGCTGAATAACAGATAACAGAAAAACGATAGAACGAGGGGAATCATCACGTCTTTCGACATCTTTAAAGCAGCAAATACTGCCAATGTTACAATGACTCCAAGGAATATTTGGATGTACTTATTTCCTGAGAACGGTTTTTCTGTCATAGGACAACTATAGACTAGCTTGGAAAAACCTGCAATATCTGTTATTACTGGTTCTATGGACCAACAAACCAATTTGGATAGGATTCAAATCGTACTGGTTGATACACAGGATGGAGCCAATATTGGCTCAACCTGTCGAGCCATGAAGACCATGGGCATTACCCATCTGGTCCTTGTGAGTGATCGTGAATACGATGAGAACCGTGTAAGAACGCTTGCATTACATGCCAGCGATGTCTGGGAGCAAGCAGAGCGATTCTCTTCACTCAAGGAGGCACTTTCCGGAAGTGTGCTCAGTGTTGCTGCTACAAGAAGAAGAGGAAAGTTTCGTAAGCATAGCTCGCTCAACCCCACCCAATTGGCTGAGGTGGTACAGAAGACCGGTGACGGTCTTATCTCAATCGTCTTCGGACGAGAGTCCGACGGACTTACTGATGATGAGGTGGCAATGTGCAGTCAGGTGGTAACCATACCAACCAGCGACCAGTTCCCCTCTCTCAATCTATCTCAAGCGGTCCAAATCATCACCTACTGTCTTTACGATACCATCAAGACATACCCTGAGGGAGCAAACCCAGTAACACAAGGCCGTTGCGAGGAGGCCGCGCTTAAAGCGTGTGATGCGCTCGATGAGATTGGGTACTTCAAACTAGGCCAGGAGAAACTCTGGACCTTCCGCTTCCTTCGCGATGTATTTGTACGTTCTGCTCTCACCGAGAGCGAAATCCAGAAGATGGAAAAAGTCTTTGTTAAATCAGCCAGGATCAAGGCCCATAAGAACAAGGAGCAAGATGACTGATTCCTTTTTTGACCCAATGCCTCGGGTGGTTGCCCACCGAGGGGATAGTGCACACTTCCCAGAGAACACACTCAGTGCCTTCTTGAGTGCATGTACATTGGGTGTTGATGTCATCGAGACCGATGTACATCTGAGTAAGGACGGCCAGCTTGTCATCTGGCATGATGAGACATTGGACCGCAATACCGATGGTTCCGGCCGAGTGGAAGATCATACCCTAGCTGAACTGAAAACCTACGATGCAGGATATACATTCACTCCAGACAACGGAGAAACGTTTCCCTTCAGGGGGAAAGGTGTGCAACTGTGTACATTGAGAGAGGCCTTGGAGGCGTGTCCAAGCCAGCGATTCAATATTGACCTAAAAAGCAAGGATCCAGCCATCGTCGACACATTCATCGAAGTGATCCACTCAGTGCAGGCCACAAAGCGTATCGTTGCTGCTTCTTTTCACCTCTCAAATCTCAAACTACTGAGGAAGAAAGCTCCCGATATACTGACAAGTGTTACCACCCTTGAGGTGGTACCCCTCTTGGCACTCCAGAAGCTCCACTTACTCTCTGGGAAAAAGCACTCCATTATTTTTCAGGTTCCCACCCGTCAGTGGGGCATCGAGGTGGTCACTCCTTCTTTTATACAAACCATGCATAACAGGGGGAGCATCATTCAAGTCTGGACCATCAATGAGGAAGCTGAAATGAAGCGTCTCTACCAGATGGGAGTAGATTCTGTAATGACCGATAAACCAGCTTTAGCCATCAAGGTTGCTAAAGAGCTGGGACTACGATAAGCAAGCAAAAAAACAACAATAAAGAGAGGTATCTTTTGGAAGCTTCCAAAGTCTACTACACAAACTTACGCTGCGATAATGGCGACTCCCGCTTACATAAGCTCACCAGGCTGATCAAGCAAGCAGGAATTGGGACCATCGACTTCAAGAACAAGTTTACTGCCATCAAGATTCATTTCGGAGAACCGGGCAATTTGGCTTTCCTGAGACCAAACTATGCCGCCACAGTGGTTGATCTGGTCAAGGAGTTGGGAGGAAGGCCATTCCTTACCGATTGCAACACCCTCTATGTTGGGGGTAGAAAGCATGCACTTGATCATATGGAGAGTGCCTATAAAAACGGGTTTATACCCTATGCTACCGGATGCCATATCATCATTGGTGATGGACTGAAGGGAACAGATGAGACATTGGTCCCCGTTCCTGGAGGGGAGTATGTCAAGGAAGCAAAGGTAGGACGTGCCTTGATGGACGCCGATATCCTTATCAGCCTCGCCCACTTCAAGGGTCATGAGGCCACCGGTTTTGGTGGTGCCCTCAAGAATATCGGAATGGGCGGAGGTTCCCGTGCAGGGAAGATGGAGATGCACTGTGATGGAAAACCACAGGTTGACCAGAGTCTTTGCATCGGTTGTGGTGCCTGTATCGATATCTGTGCCCACGATGCTCCGCAAATCACCGATGGCCTTTCCTGGATAGACCAAGACAAGTGTGTTGGTTGTGGGCGTTGTATTGCGGTCTGCCCAACTGATGCAATCTCAAACAATGACAGTAGCTCCAATGACAAGTTGAACTGCAAGATTGCTGAGTACACCCATGCAATCTGTCATGGAAGACCAACTTTTCATATCAATATCGTAACCGAGGTCTCACCGAACTGTGACTGCCATGGAGAAAATGATCTGGCCATAGTACCGGATGTAGGATTTTTCGCATCCTTCGACCCTATTGCATTGGATAAGGCATGTGCGGATGCAGTGAACAAGCAACCGTTCATCCCTTCCTCTGCCCTTGGAGAGAGAGAACACTGTCATCATGACCATTTTACTGACACCCACCCTACCACTAGCTGGAAAGTGGCCCTGGAGCATGGGGAGAAACTGGGGTTGGGAACGATGGAGTATGAGTTATTTGAGGTGAAGTAACCACACAAGAAGCTAGGTATTCAGGCTGAGTCTATATCTCGGCCTGTTTTTTTAAAAACTATTCTTGCGGTACTTTTCTTAAAATGGGTGCATGAATCCAATTTAGGAATTAAAATGAATCATCAGAGGATGGTCCGGATAATCAATCATGGAAATCTTCACTGTAAATGTTGGTGGCTATGCAACGAAAAACCGTGCTCTCAATACCATGAAATTCCTGAATATCGGAGCAAAGGTCCTCATCCTTATCGGTGATATAGTCACACTTTCTGGAAGCAATATATCTATAGAGACTGAAATTGGCATGACAGTTTTTGCCATTACCCCCTCTATCAGATTTTAATTAGCTTTCTAAGTTATTCTGCTAGTATCTCAACGGATAATTCGTATCATGATATTTCCTTCTTCAGAATTAGAAAAAGTATATGATTAGCAGACTTTCTAAAAACCCATTTCATATGCAATTTGTGCATAAATAGGATACTTTTTACATATATGCAATAACAAATCGCTCATAGCTATGGTATACTATGACTATCTGTATATATTTATCACTATTAATGGAGAAACCAATGAAAAAACGTATTGCATTAATCTTAGCCGTTTTGATACTTGCGACTATTCAGTTGTTTGCTCAAACCAACAAAGTGTCCGTTGGAGGATTTTATTCCTTTGAAACTATTGACTCAATTACTATTGATAGTACTGAGATTGCAACTGATGCAAAAGCAAACACTCTCGGTGGCTATATAAAAGGAACTTCCTTCTTATCCCCAACAAGTTCATTAGGTATCAACTATATGGCAAGGTTTGGGAAAGTCACTTCAATGGAAATAGGAGGAACCTCTGTCGATACATCTGAGGACCCCATCGGATGGGACTTCATGCTTGGCCTCGTTATCCAACAACCATTGGAAATGGGCTCCTTTTTCGAATTGGGGGGAGGCATAGTGATGAGCCTTGATTCCGAAACAGATAACTCTGGATCCATTCCAGTAGAAACCACACTTACCTTGTTCTCCTTGTCATTATTGGCTGAAATCAACTACTCGTTAGATCCATCAACATATTTGAATATTGGTGTTCAAGGTCTTATTCCTCTCTTTGGAACGATTGAAGGTAGTAGTGGGGGTATTACAATGTCCTATGATTATTCAATAGATGGCTTCACATTGAGTCCCTATGTAGGGGTTTCTGTTGCCTACTAGATCTTATCATCCTGAAAAAAACAGGCCCGATACCTTCATGGTTTCGGGCCTGTTTTCTTGGTTCACTCGATCTTCTTTACGAGAGCATATTCTCTACTGAAAGATTATCACCCTCAATATCCTTGAAGTATTTGTAGGTATTCAGCTTCAATTCCCCACAGGCTGCTTCATCACAGACGATGACTGCCTTCGGGTGTAGTTGGAGAGCACTACAGGTCCAGTTCTGGCTTACCCCACCCTCAATGGTTGCCTGCAATGCACGTGCTTTTGCATGGCCGTTTACCAGGATGATGACTTCCTTGCTGTCTGTTACGGTCTTCACTCCAACGGTAAGAGCTTGGGATGGTACCTTGCTCATGTCGTTGTCAAAGAATCTGCTGTTCATCACCTTGGTATCGTAGGTGAGTGATTTAATTCTGGTCTTGCTGGAGAGGGAAGAGAATGGCTCGTTGAATGCAATATGGCCATCAGAACCTATGCCACCCAGAAAAAGCTCAATCCCACCGAATGCAGCAATTGCATCCTCGTAGGCAGCACACTCCGCCTCCAGATCTTTTGCATTTCCGTCAAGGATGTGGACATTCTCTTTCTTGATGTCGATATGGTTGAAGAAGTTTTTCCACATGAATGTGTAGTAACTCTGCTCATGGTCTTTTGGAAGACCAACATATTCGTCCATGTTGAAGGTGACGACGTTGGCAAATGAGACATACCCTTCCCTATTCAGCCTGATCAACTCAGCATAAGTTCCAAGCGGAGAAGATCCGGTTGGCAGTCCCAGTACGAAAGGACGGTTCTCATTTGGCTCGAACTCCCTGATTCTGCTTGCAATATACCGGGCAGCCCAGAGAGAAAGATTCTCATAATCGTTTTGGATGATGACTCGCATTGTGCTCTCCTTGTCACTCCATCATAAACGGAAAGACAGTATGAGACAACTATCAGAAGGCTTCCTTGATGATTCCCCCGGCGAGGATTCTCTCCCCTTCATAGAGCACCAGTGACTGTCCAACAGTCGCAGCCTTTACAGAGTCCGAGAACACAGCTGTAATGGTACCGTCATCATTCATGTGGGCTCTGGCTTCTGTGGGGTACCCTGTGGAGCGGATCTTCGCCTGCACCTCCACTTCTCCCTCCAAGGAAGGCTTGCTGCTCCACACAACGTCATCAGCTGTTACGGTACTCTGTAGAGTCTCCTCTACATAGCCGACTACCACTTCATTTTTTTGTGCGTCAAGCTGCAATACATAGAGTGGCCGTTCAGCCGCTATACCCAACCCCTTTCTCTGTCCAATGGTGTAGTGCCAGATCCCGTCATGGGTTCCAAGAATCTTTCCATCCTGGGTGACAATATTTCCCCGCTTGTTCTCCACTTCCAGAAGATCGGTATAATCCCCATCATAGAAATCCTGACTCTCTTCCTGGTAGACCTTATGGAATCCCTGCTCCACATCAATGGTGCGGGCTTCTTCCTTGGTCATGGAACCGAGGGGAAACAGCGTGACAGCGAGTTGAGCTTGGCTAAGACGATAGAGGAAGTAAGACTGGTCTTTCTTAAGATCAACAGCCCTGGTTATCGCATAGCGACCGTTTTTTTCTGTAATGCGGGCATAGTGTCCGGTGGCAAACTTGTCAAAGACAAGGCCGCTTTCCTTGGCATAATCCACCATGGCCCCGAACTTGATCTTGGCATTACACCAAACACAGGGGTTCGGTGTACGCCCATCCATGTATTCATCCTTGAAGTTTGCAAGCACGACTTCCTCAAATTGATCACTCAACTCAAGTACATGATGTTCTATACCTATCTTCTCACAGATTCGTTTGATTGCCTTGATATCTTCGCTCTTGTCGGGAGCGAAACAACTGGTTGAACCGAGGGGACGAGCCAAGTGGGCACGTTTGTTCCATATGGTCATAGTGACCCCTGTAACCTCATGTCCCTGCTGCTTCAGCAGATATGCTGCAACGGAAGAATCTATTCCTCCACTCATTCCTACCAGTACCTTCATCGTCCCTCCGAAAATTAATCAGACCATATAATAGAACGAAACCGCCCTGGAATCCAAGGCGGTTTCTTCAAGCGAGAGTGACGGGACTCGAACCCGCGATCTACGGCGTGACAGGCCGTCGCGATAACCAGCTTCGCTACACCCTCATAGCAAGAGTGAAACTACACTATCCCTGTATTTTTGTCAACATAGCTAAAAAAGATTTTCCCATTTTTCGCTAAAATCACCAAGAATTGTATAGTCATCTCCTAAAGCAAAAAAGAATCCTTCGCTCACCAGAGATGAACAAAGGATTCTTGCTAGCGAGAGTGACGGGACTCGAACCCGCGATCTACGGCGTGACAGGCCGTCGCGATAACCAGCTTCGCTACACCCTCAAAAAGCACTCTTGGAAACTACACGATAGAAAGGCTTTTGTCAACATGCTACGCTGTTGCCAATAAAGAAACCCTTGCGTATACTTCCCGCAAGGAGAAGATACCCATGCAAGAATCCATCATGCTGTTCTTTTTGAATATTGAGAACCCCGTTCTCGACTTCTTGGGCAACCTCGCCTCACTCTTGGGTGAGCAGACCTTCGTCATTGCCGTTATCCTCTATATCTTCTGGAATCATGACAAGAAGAAAGGGTTCGGCCTCTACTCATCAATTCTACTCTCGGTACTCGCGATGGGTATACTGAAAGCCACGGTCAAGGCACCACGTCCGTTCCAGGTATTGGAATCGATCCAAGGCAAAAGACTGGAGACTGCAACTGGATACTCATTCCCCAGCGGACATACGACAACCGGGGCAGCCTTCTATACAGCACTCGCACTCACCTTCCGAAAGCGTAAACTCAGTATTTTCTGTGCAATCATGATGACCCTTGTAGGATTGAGCAGGCTATACCTTGGGGTGCACTGGCCGATCGACGTATTCGCCGGACTCTTACTAGGTGTATCCATCAGCTTTGCCTTCTACCATTACCTGGACTTCATCTATGATGATGAGAAACGACGTATGAGATACCTGATCATCCTAGGAACGATCTTTGCCATAAGCGGAGCGGTAATCAGTATCCTGCTCAATTTCTTTTCCGCTGATGAGACGGCATTCAATGACCTGATGAAGATCCTCGCTCTCGGTGGTGGAGGCTATCTTGGCTTCGCCCTCGAGAACAAGAAGGTTCAATTCTTGACCGAAGGAACATTAGGAAAGAAGATTGGCCGGTATCTAATCGGCTTGGTTGTTGTGCTTCTGATCATGGGCTCCAAGGTAATCATCCCAGAGTCAATGTATGCAATTGGAGGCTTCGTACGATACAGCCTCGTAGGGCTCTGGGCAACCGGCCTCTATCCGCTTATAGGAAAAAATCTGCGTCTTTTCTCTGGTGCTCAATAACCTTCGGCTCAATACCCTTGGTGATCAGGAACCGGCGAAGATCGAGCAGCTCATTCAAATGCCCCTGGCAGAGCCGATACATGATCTTCCCACACATGATTGCATCATCAAGGGCATAGTGAGCCTGATACTCCATATCGAAGTAATCAACCAGATAGGAGAGTTTATAACTATGCATCTTTGGCCAGAGCTTGCGTGCAATGATCAGGGTGCATAGGTAGCTCATCTCCCTTGCCTCCAGGTCATATGCCTCAAATGCAGCTTTCATCACTCCCATGTCAAAGACTGCATTGTGAGCAACAAGGATATCACGACCGATGAATGAACGCATATGCTCCCAGATCTTGTCGAACTCAGGGGCAGCAAGACACTCATCACTGGAGAGTTTATGCACTGCTGTCATCCCTGGATCAAAATACGGATGCTTGGGACGGATCAATGAATAATACGTCTCAAGCAAGGTACCTTCTTCATCGAACCGGGCAAGTGCTACTGAACAAGCTCCACCGGGGTAGCTGTTCGCCGTCTCGAAATCTAATGCTACATAGTTCACGATTGTTTTCCCAACATGATGGAGAGAATCGTCTTATCCGTTTCTTCCATCCCTTCATGACTGATTCTGGAGAGAAAATCCATACTCTCCATACTCGACTTTCCAACGATTCCGCTCTCACTTCCTGGGGAAAGACCGCGGAATGCAAGTTTGCAGGCAAGGTTTGCCGCTTCCACACAACTGTAGATCTTCAGGGCACAGGTGGACTTTGCCCCATCACAGATAATCCCTGTAAGATTTCCGACCATGGTGTTGAAAGCACGGTCCATCTCTTCCAGATTCCCTCCCAGCAGATACACCAATCCACAAGCTGTACCAATGGAGGCCGTGAAGGCTCCACAGAGAGCACTCAGCCGGTCTTTCCTGGCAGTCAAGCCCAATCCTATCAGCTGACTAAGCAATAAAGCCCTTCCAAGCTGTTCATCATCTTTCTTTAAATATGCTGCAACTACCGCGATGGGGACGGTCAAGGTAATTCCCTGGTTCCCACTGCCACTATTGATAATCACCGGCAACGGACATCCAGCCATTCTTGCATCACTGGCAGCAGCAGCCATGGCTGAGCCCAAGCTGAACGCCTCTGATAGGCTGCTTGGTTCTTTCCCTATCGGCTCAGCAGCAATCCTTCCTACCGAGAGGCCATACTCCTCATCGAGAGCATGTCGTGCAATGGCGAGGTTGGTCTCTTTTGCATCCAGAACCAGGTCGATCGCCTCCTGGGGTGCCTGCTCTACCCACGAGAGTAAATCAGCAAGACTCGCAGAACCGAGGAATTGCTCATCCTCCACTTCAAGTTCTGTACCACAGGCATCAACTGCGAGTTCACGTAAAACGGTAGTATTGTGTTGCAGGTAACTGAACCGGTCATGCTCCCCACTGATGGTGGCAATGGCAAGATCATCTCCCGCTTTTGCAGTAACCTTGATATACAAGGAAGGGACACCGCTTTCAATAACAAGAGAGACGGGAATTGCTGAAGCCTTCTCTATCTGTTCTTCACCAAGACTACTGAGAATGCTCAACCCCTTCTCACTGTCTCCCCCACTTGCTCCAAGGGCAACTGCTGCCTGAATCCCCTTCAAGGAGCAATTTGGGATGCCGACACCCATCGCATTCTTGACCATATCCCTACTGGTACAGATCTCCAAAGAGGTAGGTACCAGTCCTAATAGTTCCGCAGCCTTTGCACCAGCCAAAGCTGAGGCTGCGGGTTCAGTGCATCCCATTGCGGGACGCAACTCTTTTCGCAATATTTTGAGGTATTTATCCATATATGTACTATATCACTGCTCAGATACTCATTCCAACCCAAAAAAAACGAAATATTCCGTCATCTGGGAACATCAGCAATAAACAGCATTCCCTCCACTTGCAGGGTATAGGAGCCAAGAGAGGCTGCTACCACATGACAACTCCCTTTCTGCAACGTTCGCTTCTCCTTTTCAGAGATAAACTGGGCATTTCCCTCACCAACAAACAGTAACTCGATACTTCTGCGGTCGGTAATCTCATAGGTTCCGCTGGGAAGGACCATCAAGTGGAACTCCTCGGTAGGAGTGAGAAGATGCATTCTCCCTGAGATCCCACGCAACATCTGTACCTTCTGGACTTCTTTTCCCTTGATCTCTGTGACCTTCATCAATTCCTTGACATCCACCTTCTTGTTGGTAAGCCCTCCACGAAGTACATTGTCCGATGCACTCATAAGCTCAATGCCATTGCCCATAACATAGGCATGCAAGGTCCCCGGTGAGAGATAAAGAGCTTCTCCCTTTTCAAGGTGTTTTACGTTCAGCAAGAATGGGCAAAACAGTCCCGGGTCATGGGGATAGGAAACATAGCTTGCAAGAACGATTCCCTTGCTCTCAAGAAAACGTCCATCAGCTGTACTGGTGGGCAGCTCTTCATGGGCCTTCAAGGAGGCTACATACTCGTCAATAAGGGAGGACAAGGACTCCGTGTTCATGGTGTACAGTTGCTTGAACAACCGTGCAAGCTTCTCATCATCATCAACCCCTGATTCATCAAGATAAGAGAAATGTTTCACATATCCCTCAGGAAGCAGGAGCTTCAATACAGGAACAATCTGATCAAGGGGACGAAACCCACACATTGCGGTAATCGGGGTAAGTGCATAGATGACTTCCGCCTTACGATTGGGGTCTTTGTAGTTCCAGAGTTCCTGGGGAAGTCGTTTAC
>NZ_JAEKNT010000032.1 GCF_016406725.1 Sphaerochaeta sp. S2
GTGCGGAAGGTGACCTCTGCACAGGGCAGTCCGCCTGCGATCAGGGCTCCTGCAAGACCCTCGGCCTTGCTGGCATCATCGATCTTCACCACCGGTACCAGGCCGATCGTATGGATTTGTTCAAACAGTGCTTCATGCATA
This sequence comes from Sphaerochaeta sp. S2, assembly GCF_016406725.1. Taxonomy (GTDB): domain Bacteria; phylum Spirochaetota; class Spirochaetia; order Sphaerochaetales; family Sphaerochaetaceae; genus Sphaerochaeta. The sequence continues at coordinate 142 of NZ_JAEKNT010000032.1, forward strand.
GGGTTGCTCCTTCTTGGATACTAATTATGAGTCGATATAGCCTTTTCTGAAGGCTTGCAAGTCAATGTTATAGCGGTTCAGCATGTTGTAGACCGTTCCCCTGGAAATCCTGAGCAGTGTGGAGACCTCTCTAACATTCCCATTTGTTTTCTGGAGAATCTGGATCAACTTCTCGCGTTTTCCTTCCTCGAGGGAGAATCCCTCTTGCTGGGTTTGGTTGTGGGAAAAATCATTTGGTTGGTAATTTATGATGGTACTGGGAATATCATGGATGGTGATAAGATCGTTCTCACAGATGACAGCCGCACGCTGCAGTACATTCTCCAGCTCCCTGATGTTTCCAGGCCAATTGTATACTTCAAACAATTTACAGACCATGTCATCAATCGTGAGATTTGGTTTCTCGAATTGATGTTGAAATTTCTTGAGGAAGAATGCGACCAGCTTATGAATGTCTCCATTGCGCTCCCTTAATGGGGGCAGATTGATGGATAGGACATTCAAGCGGTAGTACAAGTCATTCCTGAATGTTTGTTCCTGCACTGCAATTGCAAGGTCCCTGTGGGTGGCCGCGATTACGCGGACGTTCACCGGAATTGGATACTTGCCACCTATTCGCACTACTTCCTGCGTCTGTAATACACGAAGGAGGACTGCCTGGACTTCCAGGGGCATCTCCCCAATCTCATCCAAGAAGAGTGTTCCTCCTTCTGCAAGTTCAAATTTACCAAGACTGCCGCTACTCTTAGCGCTGGTAAATGCCCCACCCTCATATCCGAACAATTCACTTCGGATCAGTTCGCGAGAAAGAGCCCCGCAATTTATGGCGATGAATGGTTTATTCCGTCTCTCACTTGCATTATGAATCGCCTGGACCAATAGCTCTTTGCCGGTTCCGGTTTCTCCCATCACCAGTACATTTGTGTTGTTCTTGCTTGCCAGCTGGGCAATTTTCAGCGGTTGTTCCATAGCAGCACAGGAACCGATGATATCAGAGAAGCTATAGCGGGCATTCGCACCAGAGGCCTTGTTGACGATTCTCCGTACCGTGGCCGGGGTTCTCACCAGGATGACGAGATTGATGCCAAGCTTGTCGAGCTCCAATTTGTAGGTGGAGCAGGTAATATGTGCATAGGAGGAGCCAATCTTGATGGGTAGGTCCTGCTCATCGAGCATCTTTCCTTGTTCAGCCAATGCAGTGAGATTTACTTCACTATGGAATAGGTCTTTCAGAAAACGTCCTTCCCAAGCTCCCTGTACCTTGAAGATGTCGAGTGCTTGTTGGTTGATCTGTTTGATTACTCCATCCCGATCAATGGCAATGATCCCGGTATCGACATACTCGAGCAGCGTTTTCTGCTGCTGGATGACTTTTTCTTGGTCACTGAGCTTGAGTTTGAACATCAATTCCCGTTCAATGGCGTTTGATGATGCTTGTACCATGGGAGCTATGGTTCCTGTATCTTGGTAGCTTGTAATGGGACAGGCAACATTGATGCATCCAATAATTGTATTGCCTGCATGGAGTGGGTTTGCATAGCATGCCCATGCATGGTTCACTTTTCTCCAATGCTCTGCACCAACCACTTCCACAGAGCTGTCTATGGCAAGTGCCAAACCGATTGCATTGGTTCCTACAAGCTTTTCGCTATGGATGGTTCCTTCCTCAGGATAACTGATTTCCGGATAGGCTGTGGGATTGGCAAGCACCTCCAGGATAACCGCATCAGCATCACAGAGGGTGATTACCGCTTGGTCATCCTTGATAAGGGTAAAGAGTTTATGCATATAGGGTAGGGAAGAGGTGATCAGTTCCTGTACTTTCCTTCGTCTCTGATTCAGTTCCTGGTCGGAAACTGTTTGCATGTCTGCAAGGAAGGGGTCGAGACCAAGTTCTCTTGAGCGATGCCAGGAAGCTGCTATCTCGGGTGCAACCACGCCCAGCTCCACCTGTTTCTGGTGGAGTGCAAATTCCTGCCATAGTTCAAAAATACGATGCTCACTCATATGCATTCCTTGTTGATCAGATTACGATTGCAGTTCTTCCAGGAGTTTAAATGCGGAACTGGTGCCGATGCGTTTTACCCCTAAATCCAATGCTTGCTGTACCCGTTTCATGGAAGAGAAGCCCCCTGCAGCTTTGACACTTGTCTTGGTTCCTGCGACTGCCTCAGTCATGATGGCTACTTGTTCGATGGTTGGGGATGCGAGATAACCGGTTGCAGTTTTTACAAAATCAGCACCTTCCTCTGCGCTGATGAGAGAAGCAATACGGATCTCTTCATCAGTGAGGAGCGATACTTCGAGTATGATCTTTAGAATTGCAGAGCCCGTCGCTTTTCTACACTCCCGTGCTTCCTTTCTGATCTGATCCCAATTCCCCTCTTTTAGAGCCCCCAAGTCGAGGACATAGTCACAATCACTTGCACCTGCTTTCAGGCAGAGTCCGATCTCATGGCACTTCGCTTTAATGCTCCATGATCCATGGGGGTAAGCTATTGCACTGGTGATGCCTGTCTTGCTGCCTTGTAAGAGACTTGCAGCATAGGGTATGTAAACGGGTTCTATGGCGACGGTTGCAAACTCGTTTTCCCTTGCCTCAATGCACAGCTTTTCTATCTGTTCTCTGGTTGCCTCAGGCTTGAGTAATGTATGGTCGATGATGTGGCAAAATGCTTTTCTGTCCATGGTGCGTATCCCCCTTAATAGGCCGACAGGTTTCCCGGTGTCTGCGATAGGCAGATACGGTGCGTGACAGGAAGTGCCGGGTCAGGTACTGAACAGGCAATTTCCAGATTCGTAGTCGGTATTCCCTGTTTCTTGTAGAGAGAGAGTGCTGTTTCGATATACTCTGGGGTGGCTCCATCGAGCGAAGTTCCTGTTCCCAAACAGAGATGGTTCAAGCCTAAGGTGAAACAGCGAGTAATAATTTCCTTCAAACGCTGCAGCGGTAGTTCAGCGAGGACTATGGTTGGGACCAGTATAAGCGAACTTTTTGCTTTCAATGTAGAAAGCAGTGCTTCGATTTCATTGAAACGACCATCACGAACATAGCCTGCAGGGAGAGCAAACGTGAAATGTGAGCAATCCAACTCCATAGCTCTCTCCATCATGAAAGAGAGTTGTTCATCCATCAGTCCTGCAAAGGGAAGGGAAGCCAGCATCCCTGAGCGTTCTTCCCTGGGCAGTCTGCCAACAGCAATTTCTTGGAGATATAAGGTATCCATGTCCTCGGCTTCAGCTTTATCTGCAAGATCCTGGATCTGTGATGTCTTCAGGCTTGGCCCATAGGCGAGCAATGTCTGCTTCATATCATAACCTCTTGTTTCTGATTTCAATGACGAATTTGTTGAGATCACCCCGGTAATATGCCTTTGAGAATTCGAAGGGCACTCCTTCCTTGGTCCTGGAGATGGTTTCGATATATTGCAGTGGGTCCTTTGCCTTGATATGCAAAAGCTTCGCTTCAAACTCTCCTGCGCTTCGGATTTCGATGATTCTCCTGGTCCAGTCAATTGCAACGTGGTACTTGCTCTGCAGCAATTTGTACAAGGAGTTGTTTACCAGGTCTTCCTGGATCAAATTACGAATGCCTTTAAAGGAAGCAGGAAGGTAGGTGTACACCAGGACAATAGGTTCTTCTCCCGTTCCCCTGAGTCTGATCAACTGTACGACTTGTTCTCCAGGGGGAAGGTCCAGAGCTTCCCGAATTGCCAGGGAAGGTTCAATGAGGGAGAGGTCGAGTACTTGGGTTGTTGGAAGCAAACCCTTTTCCTGCATCTCATCATTGAAACTCTCCAAGACTGAAAGAAAGTTCTGCTCCAGTTTTTTTTGGATGGTGAGGGACCCCTTTGCCTTGTGGCGCTCGATGACTCCTTCATTCACCAACTCTTTCAATGCCTGGCGAACCGTAGAGCGAGAGATGTTAAAATGATTGCAGAGTTGCTGCTCTGTAGGTAGCGATACCACCCCATCCTGGGTCTTTATGAACTTGAGTAAAAGCGTTTTCAGTTGGAAATACAGTGGAATGGGAGTATTTTTGTCGAGTTGTTGCTGTGCAAAAAAACTATGCATTGCTACTTCCTCTCATTAGTATAGGTATAGATGGTTTTTAGGCTTGGGAGTATGAATGTGGCATCCTTTTCCCACCCTTGATCACTGAGCGTACTGATGATCGAATCTTCAGCCACAGTATTGAAATCGAACATACCAAAATGGTGAGGTATCAAGAGGGATGCGCCGATATCCTTTGCGAGGTTCCCTGCTTCTGCTATCGAGAGATTGCCGATGATGCCCTTCTCGGTAAGATGGGGCTTTTTCCCATTTACCGGTAGGAAGCAGAGTGAAGGGTTCCATGTCTTGATTGACTCACAGAGCGAAGGAAATCGCACGGTATCTCCACTGTGGTACCACGAGACAAACCCCATATCGACCACGAATCCAAGTGCTTTTATCTGACCCCAGGAATCATAGGTGAGCTCTTCATGAGCAGCTGGGATTGCATGGATAGCTATTCCTTCCTTCATAAGGAAAGACTCCCCCTCACTCAACCCAACTATCCGACTGGAGGGGATTCCCATATCCAGGAGACGGGAGACCTCGTAGCGAGGAGCAATGACCAGTGGTCCTTTGCCATCGCTGAAGAGGGGAGTGAGTGTTTCCTTGTCCATATGGTCGGTATGCCCATGGGAGCATAACACGACATCAAGGTTTGTGAGTGAATCTGGGGGAATAGGGATATCTACCATGCGTTTGTGAGGAAACTCCCCACCTTGGTATTTCCTTGCCAGGGAGTCGGAGAGGTAGAGGTCAATTCCCAGACGAATACTCTTGGTTTTGAACAGGAATCCTGCCTGTCCTACCCATGCAAATTGCATGGAGTTAACAGGGATTTTGTCTGTCTCTTCGTAAAACCATGTTTCCAGTGAATCAACAATGTGTTTTTCTACCATCAGTTTGCCTTCCAATTAGGGTTGTCTACCACCTCATACATCTCATTACCTGTTCTCAATACCAGTTTCCTGAAGCCTTTCTGCTCGATGGTTCCATAGTCATGTCCTGCATCGGCAGCAAAGGTAAAGAAAGTGACCAGTGGTTCGGAATCACTGATATTTACCGATCGATGTGCATAGCGGCCGGGAACAAGGACTGCTTCTCCTGCGGTAAGTTCTTGTATCTCGGTTTCCCCTTCAGGATTCTCCATTACCATTAAACCATGTCCTGAGAGGCAGAGATATACCTCAGCAGTGTCGAGAACGGTATGAAAATGACCCTTTGTCATGTAAAACTCTCGTCCTACCACACCAGGGTAAACGATGCTGGTGCCATACGCGAGATTACCTGGTTTTTCTTCCACCCCAAGGTCATAGAATTCATAGATCAGTGGATTGGAGGAATCGATCAGGGAAGTGAGCTTTTCCTCATCAGCGAAGATGCCCTTGAGGTTGGTGGCATAGCGTTTGAGGGATTCTACGCCTTCACTTTTTGCGAGTCCGTTTTTTAGGTTGAATTTGGTTTTAGATGATTGCATGTATTGCTCCTCCTCCTATAAAAAGTCAACAGTAAAGTTAGGAAACTGCTAACCTTTGTTTGTTTTACTATAGGAGCTGTCAAGTCAAGCCCCTATGACCTCCTCGACAGTGAACAGACACTTGTCCCTCACCATCAAGGCTGGATTGAACGGTTCCCTGTTGTGGAGCATGGCAAAGATGATTCTCGCCAATTTCCTGGTCGTTGCAATGATTGACTTGCCGGAACCC
>NZ_JAEKNT010000033.1 GCF_016406725.1 Sphaerochaeta sp. S2
CTTTTGAACAGTACGTTGCTTACCGTTGGATCAGTGGCCCTGATTGTGGTCTTCTCTGCCCTCTTTGCATTCGTGGCTCAGAGAAAGAATGACAAGTCCGCCTCTATTCTGATGTCCCTCTTGATCGTGGGGCTGATGATCCCACCAGCGGTTGTACCAACCATCTTCCTGTTGCAAAACCTGAAAATCTACAAGACGATGTTCGGTATGATCATGATCGATGTTGCCTTGTTCATGCCATTTGCAACCATGATTTTCAGGACGGCGATGTCCTCCATCCCACGAGATCTTGACGAGGCATCGTATCTTGACGGGGCAAGCCCTCTGACCATCTTCTTCCAGGTCATACTCCCCCTGCTCAAGCCGGCGATTGTAACGGTAGTCGTAACTACGTCGGTCAATATTTTCAATGACTTCGTTGGTCCACTGTACTTCCTTCCCGGTGCAAAGAACATTACCGCTCCCCTGACACTGTACTCATTCATGAGCCAGTTCAGCACCCAGTGGAATTTGTTGTTTGCAAACGTAGTGGTAGTGAGTATCATCCCCTTGATCATCTTTATCTTCTTCCAGCGCCAACTGGTAGCAGGAATGATGGGAGGGGCTGTAAAAGGCTGACTTTTGGTATTGGATGCAAGGCTCACCTTGCAAGCGCATAAAACAAAATTGGAGTAATATCATGACAACAGTTTCCAAGCTGCAGATCAATTATCTTGACCATGTTGTAGGAATTACCGAGGGACCACAGTTTTCTTGGGTAATCAACACACCATTTAGGAATTGTCGACAGAAACAGTATCAAATACAGATAGCTGATGAGTCATCCTTTGCCTCTCCACTGTTCGACACCGGTCTGGTAGAGAGCAGTGATTCTGCACAGGTTCGCGTGCCGGGATTCACCCCGGATGAAGGCGTTCTCTACTGGGCACGGGTGAGAGTCGTCACCGAAGCGGATACTCAGGGAGTCTCCACCTCCCCATTCAGTGCAAGTGCCACTATGCTCGGAGGCTTGAAAGACCCTGACTCACTGAAGGATCATTTCATTACTGCAGAGAGTGAAGAAGATATCAAGCTATCGAAAGGCACCTATCTAAGAAAAGCCATCTCTCTGAAAAAAGAGGTGAAATCTGCTGTAATTTTCTCCACAGCACAGGGAGTCTACCAGTTGCATATCGACGGCAAGAAGGTCTCATGTGATGAACTTGCCCCAGGATGGACCAGTTATGATCATCGCCTACTCTACCAGAGCTATGATGTAACTGACATGGTCTCAGCTGGTGAGCACGTACTCGGTGCACACCTCGGTTCTCTCTGGTATAAGAGCACACTCAGCTTCCTGATGATCCACAACTTCTATGGTGACTATGCATCCCTCTCACTACGTATGGATGTCACCTACAGTGATGGAAGCAAAGAAACGTTCTACAGTGATGAGAGCTGGAGAGGCAGCGACAGTCCGATCCTGAATTCACAACTGTATGATGGGGAGACCTATGATGCTTCCCTGGAAAAGGATGGTTGGGATAAACCAGGATTTGATGACACTTCATGGCGTGCAGCTAAACCAGTTCCTTGTACTTCAGAACATATTGAGGCACAGGAGGGCTCCCCAGTTGCGCTTCAGGAGGTCATGGCCCCAACCCTTGCATTCACGACACCCAAGGGAGAACGGGTCATCGATTTCGGCCAGAACATGAGCGCATTACCGGAGATAAGGGGTAAAGGAAAGGCAGGAGAGACCATAGTCCTGCGTTGTTTCGAAGTACTGGATAAGGACGGCAATGTCTACACCGACAACCTCCGCAGGGCTGAACAACGAATAACCTACACCATCAAGGATGACAAACCATTTGTCTATCGTCCTCACTTCACCTTCTTTGGGTTCCGGTTCATCCATGTTGAATCGTTCCCAGGACGCGCGGATCTTGATAATTTCAAGGCCTACGTGATTCACTCCGACATGCCACAAACAGGTAGCTTTGCGTGTTCCAACGAGGATCTGAACCAGTTGCAGCATAATATCCTGTGGGGATTGAAGAGTAATTTCGTGGATGTTCCCACTGACTGCCCTCAGCGTGATGAACGTCTTGGATGGACTGGTGATGCACAGATTTTCTGCCAGACAGCAAGCTATAATGTGAACACCTATACCTTCTTCAAGAAATGGCTCAAGGACCTTGCCCTTGACCAGACCAAGGAAGGGGGCGTTCCCCATGTAGTGCCCGATGTACTGTACAAGTACCCGTTCGACAACTGGTTGCTCAACAAGGGAACCCACTCTGCTACAGCATGGGCTGATGCCGCGATCATCAATCCATGGGTGCTCTATCTCACCTTTGGTGATACTGCAATCCTGGAGACTCAGTATGAGAGCATGAAGGGCTGGATTGACTTCATGAAAACCCATGCAAAGAATAATATCTGGAACTACAAGCTTCAGTTTGGCGACTGGGTTGCCTTGGATGCTGAGGAAGGAAGTTACTTTGGAGCCACTCCAAACGACCTGACATGTACTGCTTACTATGCCTATTCCACCAGTCTTTTTGTCAAGATTGCAAGAATCCTAGGGAAGGAAGATGTGGCAAAGGAGTATGAAGCACTTCATGACAAGATTGTGCAGACATTCCAGGAAACCTTCTTCAATGCCGATGGTACCATGACCGCCCAGACACAGACCGCACATATTCTTGCTCTTCACTTCAACCTTGCCCCAAAGCAGTTTGTTGCAAAGACCGTGGAGAATCTGAAGAAGTTGCTGGCTGAGCATGATGGACACCTGGTGACAGGGTTTGTCGGTACCCCGTACTTCTGCCATGCACTCTCTTCCAATGGGTGTCTGGACGAAGCATATGAGTTGTTGCTCAAGGATGACTTCCCCTCCTGGTTGTACCAAGTCAAGAAGGGAGCCACCACAATCTGGGAACACTGGGATGGTATCAAACCGGATGGCTCAATGTGGAGCCCAGATATGAACTCATTCAACCACTACGCATACGGCGCAATTGGTGAGTGGTTTTACCGGGTTGTTGCAGGTCTGGACATGGATGAGCACAAACCAGGATACAAGCATGCGATCATTGCCCCGAGGATCGGGGGAAACCTCACCTGGGTGGAAGCATCCTATCAATCGGTATATGGAGAGGTGGGTGTACGCTGGGAGAAAGAGAGCAAGACGAACGTTGTAACTTTGCGAGCAACGGTTCCAGCCAATACCACTGCCACTATCCGATTGCTGGATGGGGCAACATTGGTTGACGGAGATGCCCTTACATTCACGAAGCGTGATGATATCCTGGAAGCCGAAGCCGGTTCAGGGGTATACACGATCCGCTATACGCTGAACAAATAGCCTGGTTCAGGTTTTCGTAGTGAAACCATGAGTGTATCCGAGTGATATACTCATGGTTTTTCTTTCCTTGACTGTCATAGATACACACATTACCGTTAATCGAGGAGAAGGCAGATGAAAAAGGAATACCTCTATGCATCGCTTGCAAGACGCTTTGCAGCCTATGTAATTGACCATCTGCTTACAGCATTGCTGATGACACCCTTGTTCCTGTGGTATCTGAAGGGATTGTTCAGTGAAGCAAGCGGGATATATCTCCTTGCCTATAGTGGTCCGGTACTCTTTCTACTCATCCTGATCCGATCTCTCTATCTCACCGTGCTCTGGTCGACAAGGTTTGGCACGATCGGTTGCCATCTGCTCTCTATCAGCGTTTTTACCTTACAAGGAAATAAGCTCTCCTATGCTAGAGCTTTTCTCCGGTATCTCATCCTTTTCTTCTCAACCTGCCTGTTGGGCCTCGGATGGATACCCATCCTATTCACTGAAAAGCGTCAGGCCCTCTGTGACCTTGGAGCAAAGACAGTAGTAGTTGCTACTTCAGCAAGGATGGATGATACAGAGGATAGCGCTCTGCCTGATACACCCGATACCCTGCATAGCTCGTCGGATCAGGATCATTGAAGGAGAATACCAGCACTTCCCTGGCCGGATAGTCAGAGGTTACCTCTATGACCTTCGCTGAAATTTTCATGTCATTGAGGGAGTTGTTCGCAAAATCAAAGAGTTCAACTGCCTCTCCCTCCAGATTCTTGGTAATTCCCCCAAAGCAGATCAGACGATTCCCATTCTCCAGATAGTTTGCATCCCCGATGAATGGGGTAAAGGTAGTACTGCCATTCCCTGTCCCGTACTCCCAGACTTGTCGTACGGTCATGGCTTTCTCATCAATCTCAAACTCAACAGCACGGGAAAAATTCTCTGTGGGATCGAGTGGATCACTATAGGAT
>NZ_JAEKNT010000034.1 GCF_016406725.1 Sphaerochaeta sp. S2
GATTTGGACCGTGCGATTGCATCATTTATTATAGCGAATGGTGCAGCTGCGATGGGAAGAAAAGTAACAATGTTCTTTACTTTCTGGGGATTGAATGTCATTAAGAAACATGAGAAATCAAGTATTAAAAAGAGCTTGATAGGTAGAATGTTCTCAAGAATGCTACCTAGAGGCAGTAAGCAATTAAAATTATCAAAAATGCATATGGGTGGTATCGGTTCTAAATTAATCAGAGGATTAATGGATGAGTACAATGTTGATTCACTTGAAATGATGATTGAACAAGCGATTGAAGCAGGGGTTAATATCGTAGCGTGTAATATGTCTATGGATTTAATGGGCGTACATGAAGATGAGCTAATCAATGGTGTTGAGCTTGGTGGTGTAGCAACCTTCTTATCTGAAGGCGAAGATTCAGATGTGAATTTATTTATCTAGGGGGATATATGAAAAAAGTGGGAGTTTTCATACTTCTTATGATTGTTTTACTGGTAAGCTGTTCGTCGGAAACGGGTTCAGAAATTGGTGATACAGCATACGATTTTGAAGTAGAAGATAAAGACGGTAATCTGGTAAGACTGAGTGATTACAAAGGTAAAACAGTATTTGTACTAGCATGGGCAACAACATGAGGCGCTTGTCTGGCAGAACTGCCAGAACTTCACCAGGTGCGTGAAGAAATGGGTGATGATGTTGTGCTTATGGCGATAAACTTGACGAAACATGATAATAAAGAACGTGCAATTGCACACATGGAATCAGAAGGGTTAGCAGATATCGGTTTTTATGATGTAAACAATGAGTTGGTCAATTATAATATCGTTGGAATTCCTGCTGCATTCTACATTGATCCTGAAGGAAACATTAAAAATGTATCTCTAGGTGCTGATCAAGCAGCTGGTATCCTTGAAAAAATCAACGAATAACATTTAAAAGCATATTAGTTTATGGTAATATTATTTAATGAATGGAGAGGTTTATGGCAAGCGATAATCAGAAAAAAATAATTAACAGACTTAGAACCATCAAGGGTCATATTGCAGGGATCGAAAAGATGGTTGAAGAAGGAAAACCTTGTGATGATATACTTGTTCAAATTGCAGCTATTAGAT
>NZ_JAEKNT010000035.1 GCF_016406725.1 Sphaerochaeta sp. S2
CCAGATGCTTGAGCTCTTTCAGGTGTACATCGAGATCGAATGATTTGATCTGGATTATATCCAGGATTACGCCAAAGTCACTCAGCTCACGTTCTGCTTGGCGAAAGCCTGCGATTACATCGTCAAAGAATGGGTTACCTATACTTGGCAAAAGACATCCAATTCTTAGAGGTTGTTTCCTTCTTGCAAGTACTTTTCCTGCAAGGTTGGGGGTGAATCCCATCTCATCTGCGATAGCCTGCACCCGTTTTGCAACCTCTTCATTCACTCCTTTACGTTTATGAAGAACCCGATCGACGGTTCCCCTGGATACTCCTGCCTCTTTTGCGATATCTCTAATTGTAACAGCCATGGTAGTCCTTTTGCATGAGAATACGCTGACAACGTTGCATGCGCAAGTGTCCTCAGCTGGATTTTACCCGCTTTTTGCTTAAAACATCAAACACCACAGCAGCAAGAACAACGATACCCTTGACGGCTTTCTGCCAGTTCGCATCAATCCCAAGTATCGACATACCATTGTTCAGGACACCCATGAAGATGGCTCCGATGATTGCTCCACCAACGGTCCCTGTTCCACCGTATGCTGAAGCCCCTCCTATGAAACAAGCTCCGATTGCATCAAGCTCATAGTTTGTCCCTGCTGTCGGGGCTGCAGAGTTGAACCGTGCCACTCCAACCAGGGCAGCTACACCGGCAAGAAAGCCCATATTCGCATAGGCGAAGAAGAGTACCCGATTGGTATTGATTCCCGAGAGTTTTGCTGCCTTCTCATTGCCGCCCAATGCATAGAGATGTCTTCCTGGTACACTGCGAGAAGTGAAGTAGCTATATCCTAGTACGATTACTGCAAGCAGGATCAGGACAACAGGAATTCCTTTGTGCTGACCAAGCAAGCTTGCTACCAGGAGGATTGCTGCAGAGAGGAAAATGATTCTTGCGATCGTAAATACCAGGGGTTCAATCTGATATCCTTTTTTCTTCTTGGTCTGTCGATTGAACAGCGTATATGCTATGACGATCAAGCAGATGATGACACTAATGATGAATGTGATGGCGAATACCTTTGCCTTGTCGTCTGTATTGGGCAGGAAGCTGTTGAAATAATTCAGGTATTCTTCCGGGAAAGGGGAGATGGTCAGCCCATTGAGAATGAGCAAGGCAACCCCTCTCCAGAGCAGCATTCCAGCCAAGGTGGTGATAAAGGGAGGAATCCGTACATAGGCGATCCAGAACCCTTGCCACGCCCCGATTGCCAATCCTGTAAGCAAACAAACAAAAATGGAAAAGTAGATATTCCAACCGAGGTTCACGATCAAGGTTCCGGCCAAAGCTCCAACCAAGGCAACAACCGAGCCTACTGAAAGGTCAATGTTTCCACCGGTAAGGATACAGAGCAACATACCTGTTGCCAGAATCACTACGTAGGAGTTCTGGCTGATGAGGTTCGAGATGTTTGCTGGGACGAAAAGGGAACCTCTCCCACTGGCGCTGATCAAGCCATTGAAGAGAATCATTGTTGCGATGAGGACTAAAAGCATGGAATTCTTCTTCATAGATTCCTTGATCCCGAGGCTATGTCTCATGATGTTCTTGCTCCTTTCTGGTTCTGGATAATACACGTCATAATTGCTTCCTGACTCGCTTCAGAGCCAAGCATCTCCCCCACAATTCTTCCTTCGCTGAGTACATAGATTCGGTCACAGATACCGAGGATCTCAGGCATTTCGGAAGAGATGACGAGGATGGACTTCCCTTCCTCAGCCAGTTGGTTGATGATGGTGTAGATTTCATATTTTGCACCCACATCAATACCTCTTGTTGGTTCATCAAGCAGCAGTATATCTGGTTCGGTAAAAATCCATTTACCCAGCAATACCTTCTGTTGATTGCCCCCTGAGAGGTTGTTGACCTCTTCAAATACCGAAGAACATTTCGTTCCAATCTTTGCCACCATGTTCTTGGATACCTGGATTTCCAGGTCTGGATCTATGATCTGGTGGTTGCTGATCGACTGCAGGTTCGCAAGGGTGGTGTTCTCCATGATGGGTTTTGAGAGAATAAGACCATTGGTCTTGCGGTCTTCAGTCACATAGGCAATCTTGTTCTCGATTGCCTGTTGTACGGTGTTCAGGTGAACTTCCTTCCCATTGATGCGGATGGTTCCACTGATATCCTGTCCGTAACTCTTTCCAAACAAGCTCATGGCAAACTCTGTTCTGCCTGCACCCATAAGGCCGCTGATTCCAACCACCTCTCCTTTATGGAGTTTGATATTGATATCGTCACAGATCTTTTTCCCTAGGTTGAGCGGGTTGTAGACATTCCAATGCTCAACCTCAAGACTGACCTCTCCGATTGTTGTATTACGTTTTGGGAATCGGTCTTCAATACTTCGACCGACCATTGCCTTGATGATCTCATTCTCATTGAATGCTTTTTCATGCTTATCCATGGTGGTGATGACCTGACCATCACGGATGACGGTAATCCTATCGGCAACATAGGAGACCTCGTTGAGTTTATGTGAGATGAGGATACTGGTCATTCCCCTCTCTTTGAATTGCAACAGGAGGTCGAGTAATTTTTTTGCATCAGAATCATTGAGAGAAGCGGTTGGCTCGTCAAGGATCAGTACTTTGACGTTCTTTGCCAGTGCCTTGGCGATCTCAACCAACTGTTGCTTGCCAACCCCGATATCCTTGATCGCAATCTTGGAAGATTCCTCGAGTCCGACCATGGAAAGCAGCTCATCTGCCCTGTTGTACGTTTTATCCCAATCAATACGGAAGTAGGAGCCTCTCTCATTTCCCAGAAACATGTTCTCACCGATGGTAAGATAGGGGACGAGGGCAAGTTCCTGATGAATGATGGCAATCCCTTTCTGCTCACTCTCCTTGATGGTATGAAAGTGGCAGGATTCCCCGTGAATGAGGATTTCTCCTTCAAAAGAACCAGAAGGGTACACACCACTGAGAATATTCATCAGCGTAGATTTACCGGCTCCATTCTCTCCTACAATTGCGTGGATTTCACCTTGTCTGACATCAAGGTTGACGTCATCCAAGGCTTTTACCCCAGGGAAAAGCTTGGTGATGTGTTTCATTTCTAAGAGTAGGGTATCCAAAATTATCCTCCAAGAAGGCGGGCAACTAATGCTACCCGCCTCTTTCAGAAAAAGGTCAGACCTGAATGTCGGCTTCGGTGTAGTATCCGCTGTCGATCAACAGTTCCTTGTAGTTGTCCACCGTTGCAAACACAGGTTCACAGAGGTAGGACGGGATAACGCCAGTACCGTTGTCGTAGGTGGTGGTGTCGTTCACATCGACTTCCTCACCCTTTACGATGGCATTGACCATTTCCACAACCTTGCTTGCCAAGGTGCGGGTGTCCTTGAAAATGGACATAGCCTGCAAGCCCTGCAACATGTTCTTGACCGCTGGTTTGTCACAATCCTGACCAGTGATGATCGGGAAGTTGTCCTTGGTGTAGCCTGCTGCTACCAAGGCATTGGTGATTCCGTTTGCAACTGAGTCATTGGAGGAATAGACTGCATCCAGGCGTTTCCCGTTCGGGCCGTATCCATTTGCAGTGATGAGGTTCTCCATGCGCTTCTGGGCTTCCTCGGTTGACCAGTTCAATGTTGCCACCTGAGCCTTGCTGGTCTGTCCGGAAGGAACGACAAGTTTGCCGCTCTTGATGTATGGCTCCAGGATTGACATGGCACCACCGAAGAAGAAATTGATGTTGTTGTCATCAGGGGAACCGGTGAACAGTTCAATGTAGTAGGGGCCTTTTGTGCTGTCCAGCTTAAGAGCATCACGAATGAACTCTCCCTGGATTGTCCCAACCTTGAAGTTGTCAAAGGTCGCATAATAGGTGACTGCATCACTGTTCATAATCAAACGGTCATAGGCGATGACTTCAATGTCATTATCCTTTGCCTGCTTGAGTACCTCAGTGAGAGCTGAGCCGTCAATGGAGGCGATAACGAGTACATCACATCCAGTGACAATCATGTTCTCGAGTTGTGCTACCTGTGTTGGGATATCATTATCCCCTGCATACTGCAGATCAACCTGGTAGCCTGCTGCTTCGAGTTGCTGCTTCATGTTGGCACCATCCTGGTTCCAACGCTGGAGGCTCTGGGTGGGCATTGAGACACCAATCTTGGCGGCTCCGCTTTGTTCTTTAGTTCCGGCGGCGAAGAGAGATGTTGCAACCAGCAACACAATCATGAGCACACTGACACACTTTTTCATATACAACTCCTTTATCTGGATTTCTCCAGTGATATGCATAAGCTGTGGAGGGTATACGTAGTACTAGAGCAGGGGTATTCAAGCAAAATATATAATTTCCTGCGTAGTGCCCGGGCACGTTCATGTATCA
>NZ_JAEKNT010000036.1 GCF_016406725.1 Sphaerochaeta sp. S2
CTCATACCCTTTTGCTCGATAGAATCCTGAAGTGCCAATGCATTAATGACAGTTGCCATCATACCCATATAGTCAGCTGTTGAACGATCCATTTTCTCACTAGTTCTACCTCTCCAGAAGTTTCCACCACCAATAACTACAGCAACTTCAACACCTGCATCCGACAGAACTTTAATTTGATCAGTAACAACAGAAACGATGTTTTCATCTATTCCCGTTCCACCTGGACCTCCTAATGCTTCACCACTTAATTTCAATATAATTCTTTTAAACTTAGGCTTCAAAACGATTCCCCCCGTTCCTAGTTGTCTCTATGTCTACTTAATTAATTCCTTCTTTAAGCCTTGCCTAAACACTTCTATCCTATTTTAACATATAAATGAAGTCTCTAGAATAACAATTTGGTATCAAAGCTCATGAGAACTCAATAATTTTACCAATTTATTTCAAAAAAAAAGAACACTTATAAAAGTGTTCTTATATTTAATTAACCTTTGATTTGCTTAGCAACTTCTTCTGCAAAGTTTTCTTCTTTTTTCTCAATACCTTCGCCAGTCTCAAATCTAACAACTCTTGCAATTTTTGCATCTGCAGCTACAGACTTTAAGTAAGCAGCTACTGTGAATTCGTCATCTTTAACATATGGTTGATCTAATAAACAAATCTCTTTAAGCATCTTTTGAACTCTACCTTTAACCATTTTTTCAACGATATTAGCAGGTTTTCCTTCGTTAAGAGCTTGATTAGTAAGTACTTCTGTTTCAGCATTGATGAAATCTTGATCTACATCGTCTCTAGAAACGTACTTTGGATTAGTAGCAGCAACTTGCATTGCAATATTTCTAGCAGCTTCTACTATTTCATCACCAGCAGCGCCTTCAACTTCTACTAATACACCAATCTTTCCACCGCCATGAATATATTCAGCAACAGCGTTTTGACCTAAATCTAATACTTCGAATCTTCTGATGTTTAAGTTTTCACCAATCATAGCGATATGCTCTGTTTGAATAGTTTTAACATCTTTAGATGTATCTAAATGCCAAGCTTCAGCTAAGAATCCATCAATATCATTTGCATTTGTTGTTAAT
>NZ_JAEKNT010000037.1 GCF_016406725.1 Sphaerochaeta sp. S2
AGACAGCCCAGGAGAGAATCTATGAAACACAGGAAGATATCCGCAGTGTTGAAGCTGAAGTAGGACAGATAAAAGAGCGGATAGCAGTCCTGAATGCAGAGCTCAAGGATCTGGTTGTAGTCATAGATGAACAGAGCAGAATCATCCGGGACAAGCAGGAACAGAAGAACACCTCATATGAACAGCTGCAAACCCTCCGAACAGAGAAAGAGAAGCTGGAACTGCAAATCGACCAGCTCGCCACCAATATCACCGGAGTTTACACCACGTTCTTTGAGAACTACGGCAAGAGCCTGAAGGAGTTCGAGAATCGTCTGGAAGATGAAGTTCCCGATATCCCTGTACTGAAAAGCCGCCTGGATGAAGTAAGACGGAAGATTGATGGAATGGGATACATCAACCAGATGGCGGAAGAAGAGTATGCGGAGGTTAAGGAACAATATGATTTCCTGAGTAAGCAATTGGATGACCTTTACCGGGCCAAGAATGATCTGGATACCGTCATTACCCAGATCAAGACCCGTAGTGAAGAACTTTTCATTGCTTCCTATAAGCAGATTGCCCATAACTTCCAGGAGATGTTCCGTCGTCTGTTTGGTGGGGGTAAGGCTGAGCTCACGTTGGTGGAGCCTGACAATGTCCTGGAGAGTGGCATTGACATCCTGGCTCAACCTCCGGGGAAGAAGCTTACCCACCTCTCGCTCTTGAGTGGAGGGGAGCGGTCGATGACCGCTGTAGCACTGCTGTTTGCCACCTATCAGGTAAAGCCTTCTCCTTTCTGTGTCCTTGATGAGATCGACGCAGCACTTGATGATCGGAATATCGGGTATTTTCTCTCCGTATTGGATGAATTTGCCATGAAGAGCCAGTTCATCATCATCACCCACAATAAGCACACCGTCATGGGAAGCCAAACCCTTTTAGGGGTAACCCAGATGGAACCAGGGGTTTCCAGTATGGTCAGTTACAAGATCGGCAATGTGGCCGGCGAGGATGTAATCCTCAATGACGACCAGGAGCTGGTTACCATAGAAGAATAGGTTGCATTTTGCACCACTCCTTGACAGGAAAGTCTGGTGTACGGTATAAGATGTAACTTGAGCGAAAACGACAATAGAGTAAGGTAATGTTTGATTCAATAAGCGATAAGTTCTCCGGCATCATGCGCAGTCTTGCCGGAAAGTCCAAGATAACAGAGAAGAACGTCCAGGAAGCCGTCGAAGAAATCAAGATGGCCTTGCTGGACGCTGACGTGAACCTTCGGGTTGTCAGACGCTTCATCAATGGGACCATGGAAGAAGCCACAGGGGAGAAAGTCCTCAAGGCTGTCGACCCTGGTCAACAATTCGTGAAGATTGTCTACGATCGGATGGTCGCTCTGCTTGGGGACGAGGAGAACCAGAAGCTTCTGCTCAAGGGCCCTGATACAACCAGCGTCATTTTGATGATGGGGCTCCAGGGTTCTGGTAAGACCACCACATCAGCCAAGCTGGCTTCACGACTGAAAAAAGAAGGCCGTCGTGTCATGCTTGTTGCTGCAGACTTGGTCAGACCGGCTGCTATCCTGCAGCTCCAGGTTCTTGGTGAGGCAGTAGGGGTCCCCGTATTCAGTATTGAAGGGGAGAAGAACCCAGCAAAAGTTGCCAAGGCAGCCCTTGCACAGGCAAAGAAAGACCAGAGAGATGTGTTGATTGTCGACACCAGTGGACGAATGCACCTTGATGAGACCCTGATGGATGAGATCCAGAAGGTCCGCGATGCAATTTCCCCTGATGAGACACTCTTTGTTGCTGATGCAATGACCGGACAGAATGCTGTCACCATCGCCAAGGAGTTCCAGGAGAAAGTTGGGATCAGCGGGGTTGTACTCAGCAAGTTCGATAGTGACACACGTGGTGGTGCTGCACTTTCCCTTCGTTCTGTTGTGGGCAAACCGATCAAGTTCATTGGTGTTGGTGAGAAGATCGAGGATCTTGATCCCTTCTATCCAGACCGTATCGCAAGTCGAATTCTCGGGATGGGCGACATTGTCTCACTTGTTGAGAAAGCACAGAGTGTTGTCGATGAGAATGAGGCAATTCGCATGCAGGAGAAGATGGCAAAGAACACCTTCGATCTGCAAGACTACCTTGACCAATTGAACTCGATGGATAAGATGGGTTCGATCGACCAGCTCCTGGAAATGATTCCCGGTGCAAAGGGTCAGGTCAGCGAAGATGACATTGATACAGAGGAAATTCGTCGAGAGAAAGCAATTATCCTTTCAATGACCTATGCGGAACGAGCGAATTACCATATAATGGGACCGACAAGACGTAAACGTGTTGCAAAAGGAAGCGGAACCACCGTTTCTGACGTAAATCGTTTGCTGAAAAAGTTTGAGAAAATGCGACTTACGATGAAGAAGTTAGCAAAAAATAAAAAATACCAGGCTGCAATGCTTAAACAGATGGGTATGTAGAGTTGAATTCGTAGGAGGAATTGACGTGAGCACAAGCATGAGACTGAAGAGATTTGGTACAAAGAAGAGACCTGACTACCGTATCGTGGTGATGGACTCCAGGGCAAAGACCCAGGGCAGGACCCTCGATGAGGTTGGTCAGTACCATCCTCTGGCTGAGAAAGATCAGCAGGTTATCTTGAAAGTTGAGAAGATTCAGGACTGGCTCGCCAAGGGTGCACAGCCCAGCGATACCGTAAGAGCCCTGCTCAATAAGAATGGCGTGACGGTGACCAGAACTGTCCAGGAATAACTTCCAGGAGATGGTTGTGGAAAAAGATCTTGTTGAATACATTGTAAAATCACTAGTTGATGTCCCTGACGAGGTCAGTATCAATGTGATCGAGGGTGAAAAATCCACGATTCTTGAGCTGAAGGTAGCCAGCGAGGATGTCGGCAAGGTGATCGGCAAGCAAGGCCGTATTGCAAAGGCGATCAGGACCATCCTGAGCGCCTCAGCCACCAAGGGTGGCAAGCGTGCCGTGCTGGAAATACTGGACTGACATATGGAAGAGTTGCTCTGGACTGCTACCGTAAAAGCTCCTTTTGGAGTGAACGGTGAGGTGAAAATTCACCCTCACAATGATGACTGTGCCTACCTTGCGAAAATCAAGGAGGTTGTGTTGCGTGCGAAGGATGGATCAGAGCAAACTTTCTCTATAGAAAGTTTTCGCATGATGGGTTCACAGCCCTTGATGAAATTCGCGGGGTTTGGTAATCCCGAGGATGCAAGGGTGCTTAATGGTCGACATCTGATGGTTCCCAGAAAATGGGCAGCCCCTTTGAAAAAGGGCCAGTACTACGTTGCTGATCTTATCGGTTGTGCTTTGGTGCATGATGGTGAGCATTTGGCTGAAGTCGTCAGTAGTGTCGATGGTGCACAGGCTGTGATGCTTGAAGTCCGTAGCCCAGATGGTTCCTTGTATATGGTTCCATATCTCAAGGAATTCATCGGCGAAGTTAGCCTGGAGGACCGGACGATTGAGTTAAAGACTCCCTGGATTCTCGCGTGAAGATTCAGATAGTCACCCTGTTTCCAGAAATACTGGAAGGGTTTTTCGAAAACTCGATCATGAAGAGGGCTGTGCAAAGCGGTTCAGTTGAGTATGAGTTCGTAAACTTCAGAAGCTTTGCGACAGACAAGCATCAAAGCTGTGATGACGTTCCCTATGGTGGTGGCGCTGGAATGGTGATCAAATGCGATCCCCTCTGCAAGGCGCTCGATTCCATCAAGGCAAAAGAGAAGCGGGTGGTATATGCTTCCCCCTCTGGAAAGCGTCTAAGTCAAGCCTATGCCGAAGAGCTGAGCAAGGAAGATGAACTGGTCTTTATCTGTGGCCATTATGAAGGTATTGACCAACGGGTGATTGACCTATATGTTGATGACGAGATTAGTATCGGGGATTATGTAATCAGCAGCGGCGAGGTTTCCACCTTGGTAATCATAGACGCTGTATACCGTTTGATTGACGGTGTGATTAGTAGTGATTCACTCAGTGAAGAGAGTTTTCACGGTGGATTACTTGAATATCCCCAGTATACAAGGCCTGAGACCTATTGCTCAAAAGATGTCCCTGATGTATTATTGAGCGGGCATCACGCCAAAATTGGCCAGTGGCGACTACAGAAACGGTTGGAAAAGACCTTGTTGAACCGACCGGATTTGTTGGAGACGGCATCACTTGATGTGAACTCCAGAAAGATTTTAAATGCATTGAAAGAACATAGTGCGAAGGGGACCGGAGACGATGGATGTAATTAAGGCTATTGAGTCGGAACAGATGAAGGAAAATGCAGAGAACTTCTGCGTTGGTGATACCGTTAAAGTGTTTTTCAAGATTGTTGAAGGCACCAACGAACGTGTCCAGGTGTTTGAAGGCCTGGTCATTGCAAAGAACAATGGTGGAATTCGCAGGACTTTTGTGGTCCGTAAGATTTCCTACGGTGTAGGTGTGGAAAGAATTTTCCCCTTGCACTCACCTCGTGTTGAAAGAATCGAGGTTGTTCGCAGAGGTCGTGTCAGAAGAGCTAAGCTCTACTACATTCGCAAGAAGGTGGGCAAGAAGGCGAAAGTCAAAGAGCTCATCCGCAGAAAGAACGCCTAAGGCGTTTACCAAGCGAATATCTGGAGGGGACGGCGTGCAGTCGTCCCTTTCTGTGTATCCTGAGTGCTTGTCGCTGGCGGAAAAACAGGATAGTCTTGCAGACACGAGGTAGGCAATGGAAACGGAAAAGAAACAAACAGGGACCCAGGGACGGCAAAAACGACGTACCCGTTCCAAGAAGCAGTCCAAGGCCAAGGGTTCTCCCAAGGAAAAGGCAAAGAAGGGTAGTGGTAAGAGCAATCTACTCCCTGAACAGCGTAAACCCTATCACAGTAATCTTCCCCAACTTCCTGTAAGGAAGGTTCTTGAGCCGAAGGAGACCTGTGTGCTCTGTGGAGAAGTCATAGATGGTATTGCAAGTGCCCTTACCCATCCTGATGGGGGATTCTGTCATTTTGATTGTGTTCTTAATCAGATCCGGGAACAAGAGAAGCTTTCACCTTCCCAGAAAGTCAGCTATATCGGCAAAGGAACCTTTGCTGTAGTGAACCAGGAAGAGAATGGATCGTTCAGTTTTGCAAAAAAGATTGCTTGGGAAAGCTCTGAGGCTTTTGCCAAGATGAAGCAATACGTGGAGGAAATCAAGAAATGAACAGAAAAGAGCGTATTGCCATGCTTCCCGGTTCTTTCGATCCACCCACAAACGGACATATCGATATCATCGAGCGGTCTTCCCATCTCTTTGAGAAACTCTATGTGGTGGTTGCCGACAATGTGCAGAAGCAGTGTCTGTTTACCGCTGATGAGAGGATGGACATGCTCAAGGATATTCTCAAGGAACATGAAAACATCGAAGTGGTGAGTTATCGTGGGCTGGTCGTCGATTTTGCCCGTGAGCATGGGGTAGGGGTCATGGTACGAGGAGTCCGAGCTTTGGTTGATTTTGGGTATGAGTTTGAATTGGCGATGACCAACAAGCAGCTAAATCCTGACTTGGAGGTACTTTTTATGCCGACAAGTCCTAAATATTTTCAACTGAGAAGTAGTGCAATCAAGGAAATGGCGGCCTATGGGGCCGATATCTCCCCAATGGTACCCCCACTTGTCGTACAAATGATGAGAAATCGAATCAAGTTGTTGACGCTTTAGTGCTTTTCCGTTATTCTTCCTTACGTGTCAAAAATTAGCATAGTGTAAGAGGTTATCAACATGGCAACACCGAAATATAAGACTTCCAAAGCAAGCGCAGCATCAAGAAAGGCTGCTAACATGCGTCTTGCAACCCCGACACTCTCTCGTTGTAGCACCTGTGGAAATATGGTTCTTCCTCACCGTGTCTGCCCGAAGTGCGGTTTCTACCGCGGCGTGCAGGTCATTGAGTTGCAGGATAAATAAATACGACGATCAGAGGAGTTAGATAATGGATAGCAAAGAAGTATTTGAAAAAGTTAAATCATTGATTGCAGAGAAGCTCGAGATTGATGAAGGCAAAATTACCATGAACGCTTCCTTCAGAAAGGATCTTGGCGCAGACAGCTTAGACACCTATGAGCTGGTATACGCTATCGAGGAAGAGCTTGGCATCTCCATCCCTGATGAGAAAGCCAACGAGTTCGAAACCGTTAAGGACGCAGTCGACTTCCTTTCCGCACAACTGTAAGGATTTCCCTGTCTATGGAGAGTAGCCTCTTCAAGAGAGCTCCCGCAATCTCATCAGAAAGAGAGCGGGAGCTTCTTCTATTCATTGAAAAGAGCGAGATGGAGATCAATGATCTCTCCTTGCTCAATCTTGCATTCACACACCGTAGTTTTGCCAACGAAACCAACGAACTAGTGGACACCAATGAACGTTTGGAGTTTCTCGGTGATAGTGTGCTTGGTATGTGTGTAGCGGACTGGCTTTTTAGAAATCTTCCTGCAAAAGCGGAGGGAGATTTCTCAAAAATCAAGAGCATCGTAGTCAGTGAGGATAGTCTTGCCATGATCGCTCGTTCCCTTGATGTTGATAAATATCTACTTATCGGGAAAGGGGAAGAGAACAGTGGAGGAAGGAATAAAAAAGCCTTGCTCGCTGACTGCATGGAGGCAATCTTTGCAGCCTGTTATCTTGATAGTGGGTTCGAGGCCGCAAAGAAATTTATTATGCGGTACCTGGAAAACCAGATCAGGGCAGTGCTGGAAGATGATTATCATCGTGATTACAAGACAGCATTACAGGAATACATGCAGAAGCGATGGCGCATGGTTCCTACCTATACACTGATCAAGAAGACCGGGCCTGAACATGACTTTACCTTTTTCATGCAAGTGGATGTAAATGGCCGGGTTTTTGGTCCTGCACAGGGACGAAACAAGAAACAGGCCGAACAACGTGCAGCAAAGCTTGCCTACGATCAGCTGGTAAAAGTGGAAAAGGACTGATAGTTTTTTGCTATCTCCAATAGTTGTTCTTTCGTATTCTGAGCGGGATCATCAAGTACAGTTTCCAACAGGTAATCAAGGGTTCTCCCAAGTTGTTTTCCCTTAGGGATTCCCGCCTTCATCAAATCATTGCCATTCACGGCCAAGTCCTTGATGGACAGGGCATCCTGGGCATCAAGGATACCTTTGATCCGCTCTTCCAATTCCTCAAGCAATCTGATATCTGCCTTTCCATGGATGGCTATCTGGTCAGCTATCCTAAGGCTGAAGAGCATGCCCACATGTTCCTTGCCTACACGGGTGAGAAAGCGCCTGACAGCGCTGTCACTCCAGTTGCTCTGGTAACTGAACATATGATGGCGAACCAAGAGGCTGACAAGACGGATTTGCTCATTGCTTGCCTTCAGTCGTCTCATGACCTTGATGGTGAGTTTCTCTCCAACCAGGTCATGGTTGTAGAAGGTGTTGCGTTCCGCTCCTTCTTCCATCACCTCACTCTTTCCAATATCATGGAAAAGGGCGGCAAGGCGTACCTCCAGACGGTCTGAGAGGGCTACGGAAGCTTGGCAGGTGGTGATGGCATGTGAGAGTACATCCTCATGGTGCATACCCTTCTGGTCAATCTGATCTCCTGCTGCAAGTTCGGGAAGAATAATTGGCAATATGCCACACTCCCTCATGTAGTTGAGTCCCACCTCGGGATGATCGGAGAGTACAAGCCTGAAGAGCTCTTCACGGATACGTTCGCTGCTTACATTTAGAAGATTCTCCCTGCAGGTATGCATGGCCTTGAGGGTATCTTCTTCAATGATGAAATTGAGCTTGCCTGCAAAGCGGCATGCTCTCAGGATTCTCAGTCCATCTTCCTCAAATCGTTCTTCGGGATTTCCAATTGCTCTGATGATCCTATTTTTCAGATCCTTCTTTCCCCCACAAAGATCGATGATCTTGCTATCATTCAAGTCAACCGCAAAGGCATTAATGGTAAAGTCACGTCTTTTCAGGTCCTCTTCAAGATTCGTGATAAAGGTCACACTGCTGGGGTGCCTTCCGTCCTGGTAGGAACCTTCACTGCGGAAGGTGGTTACCTCGAAGCTGTGTTTCTCGTAACGCACCGTGACCGTGCCATGGTCAATGCCAGTGGGGATGACAGCCTTGAAGAGGCTCATGACCTCCTCTGGTTTTGCATCGGTGGTAAAATCGAAGTCCTCGTTGCTGATACCCAGCAGATGGTCACGAACGGCACCCCCTACAATATAGAGGCTGAAACCTGCTTGCTTGAACTGTTGTGAGAACCTCTGGATCACAGATGGAATTGGGAATTGCTGCATAACAAGACAGTATCGCGACAACGGAAGAAGGTCAACGGAAAAACCAGTCACAAAGGTTGTCATGAACACGTATTCTGAATAGAATGACATCTATGCGATAACCCGATAAGGGCAAGTTGAAGGAGTGTGTATGTTTCGTCCAGTAACCACCAAAGTGGACTTTCCTGCGATGGAAGAGAACGTTCTCTCTTTTTGGGAGACAGAGGATATTTTCAAGAAATCAATCGAAACGCGGTCTGAAGAGAATGAATACGTTTTCTACGACGGACCTCCGTTTGCGACCGGGCTTCCCCATTTTGGGCATCTGGTTCCAGGAACCATAAAGGATGCCATTCCCCGGTATCAGACCATGAAAGGCAAACGGGTCAGACGTGGTTTCGGTTGGGACTGTCATGGGCTACCTGTTGAGTATGAGATGGAGAAGACGCTGGGCATCAGCGGACACTCTGCGATTACCGAGTATGGTGTGGCCAAGTTCAATGAGCAATGTCGCTCAATCGTCTTGCGATACACCGAAGAGTGGAAACAGACGATTAATCGCATGGGACGTTGGGTTGACTGGGAGCATGGCTATCGCACCATGGATACCAACTATATGGAGTCCATCTGGTGGGTATTCAAGACACTCTTTGAGAAGGGCTATATCTATGAGGGGTACAATATCCTTCCATACAGCCCAGCCTTGGCAAGTCCTCTCTCAAATTTCGAGGTTAACCTCGGAGGTTACCAGGATGTCGTGGATCAGGCTGTAACCGTTCGATTTGCAGCTGATGGGCAGGAGAATACCTATTTCCTTGCTTGGACGACTACACCCTGGACGCTTCCAAGCAACCTTGCGCTTGCCTTTGGTCCAGACATCGACTATGTGAAGGTCAAGGATAAGAGTGATGGGAATTTCTACATCCTGGGTAAAGCACGCCTCGATCATTACTACAAGGACGAGGAAACCTATGAGATTGTTGATGAGCAGAAGGGTACCTTCTATAAAGGTATGCGTTATAAGCCCTTGTTCCCATACTTTGCAGATCTCAAGGAGCAGGGCGCCTTTGTCTGTGTGATGGGTGATTATGTAACCACCGAAGATGGTTGTGGTATTGTCCATACAGCACCCGGTTTCGGTGAAGATGACTATCAGGTGCTCAAAGGAACAGACATTCCTGTTGTTTGCCCTGTTGATTTGGAGTGCCGTTTTACCGATGAGGTGCCGGACTTCTCTGGTCGTTTCGTCAAGGATACAGATAAGGATATCATCTCTTATCTGAAGGAGCATGAGCTGCTGGTGAAGAGGGAGAACTACCTTCACTCGTATCCCTTCTGTTACCGTACCAAGAAGCCGTTGATCTACCGTGCCATGAGTTGCTGGTTTGTAGACATCCAGAAGATCAAGAAACACATGCTTGATGCAAATGAGCAGATTTACTGGATGCCTGAACATCTCAAGTATGGCCGATTTGGCAAATGGCTTGAGGGAGCTCGTGATTGGGCAATCAGCAGGAACCGGTTCTGGGGGAACCCGATCCCGGTTTGGAAGTGCGATGGCAGTGACTATCTAGAGGTAATCGGAAGCAGGGAAGAGCTGGAAGCAAAGTGTGGGCAGAAGGTTGAAGATCTGCATAAGCATTATGTTGATGATCTGACCTGGCCAAGTCCTGACGGCAAGGGAACGATGCGCCGTATCGGCGATGTCCTTGACTGCTGGTTTGAATCGGGTTCCATGCCCTATGCTCAGCAACACTACCCATTTGAAAATAAAGAGTATTTTGAAAATAACTTCCCCGCTGACTTCATCTGTGAAGGCTTGGACCAGACTCGTGGTTGGTTCTATACCTTGACGGTTATTGCAGCAGGACTCTGGGAGAAACCAGCGTTTACCCACTGCATCACCAACGGCATTGTTCTGACAGCCGATGGGAAGAAGATGAGCAAGAGTGAACGCAACTATACCGATCCGATGGAGATTGTAAACGCCTACGGTGCAGACAGTCTTCGTTTTGCCTTGATGAATAGTGCTGTCGTTCGTGCAGAGGATCTGAAGTTCAGTGAGGAGTCGGTAAAGGAAGTACTCAAGACCTTGATCATCCCTCTCTGGAATGCCTACTCATTCTTCGTAACCTACGCGAATATTGATGGGTATGAACCATCTGAAACAGCCTTTGAGGATCTTACGAACCCGATGGACCGCTGGATTACCAGTGCAACCCAACGATTCGTGCAGACTGCCACCGATTCTTTTGATGCCTATGATATCCAGAAGGCGTGTGCATCCTTTGTTCCGTTCATCGATGACCTGAACAATTGGTACATCCGCCGAAGCCGAAGGCGCTTCTGGAAGGGTGAGAACGATACGGACAAGAAGCAGGCGTATGATACCCTCTACAAGGTCCTGATGACCTTCATCAAGGTTGTGGCCCCGATCATTCCGTTTACAAGTGAGGAGATTTACCAGAACTTGAAACGGGGAGATATGGCTCAGAGTGTGCATCTCTGTATGTATCCTGACTATGATGAGAGACAGAGGGATTGGACGCTTGAAAGTCAGATGTCCCTGACCCAGAAGGCTATTGCCATGGGTCGATCGCTGAGAGCTTCCAACAACCTGAAGATTCGTCAGCCTCTGCAGAAGCTTTTCCTCGTCGACCGGGAAGAGGATGAACGGGAAATTCTGGCAAGCATGGAGTCAATCATTGCAGAGGAACTGAATGTCAAGGAAGTGCATCTGCAATCTGATGAGTCCTCTCTTGTAGAGTATAGTGCAAAGGCCAACTTCAAGGTTCTGGGAAAATCCCTGGGCAAGGATATGAAGGAAGTTGCATCCATGATTGCTGATTTCGATGGAGAGAAGATCGCTTCCATCCTTGACGGCACACCACACACACTCTCTTACAGCAATGGCGAGATTTCAATCACCAAGGATGAAATCATTGTCCAGAGGACTGAAATGGAAGGTGTAAAGGTACTGAATGATGGATCGCTAACCGTAGGGTTCGATACCAAGGTTACCCAGGAACTCGCAGATGAGGGAATTGCACGTGATATCATTCGCTCTGTGCAGAACCTCAGAAAAGAGAGTGGGTTTGCCGTATCTGACCGGATTGTACTGACTTATGATGGTGATGAGGTGATTCAGCGGGTCTTTGACCAGCATGGACAAACCATTGCAAAGGAGACGTTGTCCAATACCTTGCGCTCTGGTACACTGACAGGAGAAGGTATTGATTGCAATGACCATATGGTGAGGTTGCAAGTAGAGAAGGATTAAACGTGATGAAACATTTTGCCAGGCTGGTTCCTATCGGGTTTCTTTTGGTGCTCTTCCTCTCTTCCTGTGCCACAACGGCAAGGAAGGAGGTTCCCTATTTTGATTTCCAGGGAATGGCGGACAGTGGTGTCATTGTTGTAACCGTGGATGCCCAGAAGGAGAGCGAACTCATCAAAGGCGTTTTTGCCGATATGCAGGAGTTTGCTGATCGAGCCGAGCGAATCTCTCTCTCGCTTTCCCCAAGATTGGATGCGTACCCGTTGGAAGTTGAGGAGTTGGATGCCTATGGGGTGGTCGAGGGAGACTATCCCAAGTGGCTGGCAAACACTTCCATGATGTACTCCAGGGAGCTCAAGAGGCAGTATGCCCAAGATGATCTTACGTACTTCCAGCAGAAGGAAGGGGAGTTGAGCATCTATGCTCCAAGCAATGATAAGATACTCTTCACCAATAGGGAGTACCCAGAGGTGTATGAGCTTTACGATGCTGAGCGGAAGTTAATAGATTTGCCCACGGCAAATGATATGGCTTCCTCAAACATCGCGGTCTACTCATTGG
>NZ_JAEKNT010000038.1 GCF_016406725.1 Sphaerochaeta sp. S2
GCTTTGAGGTTCGCAAGGAACGTGATCTTGAGGTTCTTCAGAATAGAGAGGACCTATTCAGTCTGGACCTCTTTGTTCCAGTATGGACCATGGGGACGTTCGAAAGCAAACAGACAGGAATCCTTGCGGACGCCATAGCCAGTGGAGTAGGAGTTGCAGGGTGTCATGGTGGCATGTGTGATGCCTTCAGGACCAACGTGCTTTGGCAGTTTATCATGGGAGGCAACTGGGTTGCTCATCCCGGATCTGACGGAGTTCCCTATGAAGTGAATATCAAGCAGAGCTCCAGCCCTCTGGTAGCTGGTATCAAGGACTTCTCTCTCTCCAGTGAGCAATATTACCTCCATGTAGATCCGGCTGTGGAAGTCTTGGCAACTACCAAGTTTCCCACTGTTGACTGGTATCACTCAACCAATGGAGTTGTTCAGATGCCGGTTGTCTGGACCAAGAAATGGGGGCATGGAAGAGTTTATTACAACTCGCTTGGGCACCACAATGATATCTTCGACATTCCTGAGGCCTGGGAGTTGATGAAGAGAGGACTGCTCTGGGCTGCGGACGGAAAAAGGATTGCCAAAGAGCAGAATCTGGACATAGAGATGTTCACAAGTGATAGGAAGATGTTCTGATATGAAAAAACTTAAAGTAGCAATCATCGGTTTGGGAAAGATCAGCGGGATCTATCTGGAGAACTTGAGTGGAATGTTCAAGAAACAGGTGGAGTTGGTCGGTGTAGTGGACTTGATACAGGAACGTGCCAAGGAGATTGCTGAGACCTACCAGGTAAAACAGTATGCATCAGTTGAGGAACTTCTGGGAGATCCTTCTGTGGAACTGGTGCTTAATCTAACCACTCCCCAAAGTCATTTTGCTCTCTGTAAGCAAGTACTGGAAGCCGGAAAGCATGTCTATGTGGAAAAGCCACTTTCTCTTACTGCAAAGGAAGCTTCTGCCTTGGTACAGCTTGCCCAGGAAAAACACTTGGTGCTTGGGGGTGCTCCTGATACATTCCTCGGCTCTGGAATCCAAACTTGTCGGAAGCTCATCGATGATGGCTGGATCGGACGGCCGGTGGCAGCCTCAGCCTTCATGATGAATCATGGTCATGAGAGTTGGCACCCAGACCCAGAATTCTATTACCAGACCGGTGGTGGTCCACTCTTTGATATGGGACCTTATTACATTACTGCACTGGTCAATCTGCTTGGTCCTGTCCAATCAGTTGCAGGATATGCACAGAAAAGCTTTCCTCAGCGGGTTATTACCAGTGAGCCAAAGCAGGGAAAGGTGATTGATGTCGAAGTGGATACGCATATCGCAGGTTTGCTGCAATTCGTTTCTGGATGCGTTGCCACCTTGGTGACCAGTTTTGATGTGTGGAAACACAGTATGCCGAGGATTGAAATTTACGGGACTGAGGGCTCGCTCCGTGTCCCCGATCCCAATACCTTTGGGGGACCCATATCTTACTGCAGGATGGGTGAGAAAGAGTGGACGGATATACCGCTACTCTTTGACTACCCTGAGAACTCTCGCGGTCTTGGTATTGCCGATATCGCCGAGGCGATTGAGCGTGGCAGTGAATATCGAGCCAGTGGCGATTTGACTCGGCATGTTGTTGATGTCATGGAGAGTATCCTGAAAGCATCTCATGAGCATGTACAGGTTCAGCTCTCATCAACATGTGAGCAGCCTTCTCCTAGGAGATAGGTTCAAAAACTCCTTTGTCCTTGTTTTTCCTGCAGTTGTCATGAGGAAAAACCCTTCCACTCATGGTGATGTATACCCCGGGTGGGAGGAGCTGGACAGCGGTAAGCGCACAACCTAGATTGAATACAGCATCAGAATTTTCCAGGGAGTAGGGGATCATGGCACCAGTCAATACCACTGTTCTGCTTGTATCCTCTTTCAGTGCCTCAGCAATAACAGATGCAGTTCTGCACATGGTGTCAGTGCCATGAACGACTACAATTCTCTCTTCAGGGCTATGTACGCAGGTTTGGGCTATTTCTTCCCTCTGCTCATCGGTCATGAAGAGGCTGTCAATTGCCAATGGCCCTTCCAGGTGGATGCTCAGCGTACAGCGAGCCTGATTCAGGATTCTTGGTAGTTGGGACTCTCTGAAAGTCAATTCACCACTGATTGCATCGTACTGTTTATCGAATGTCCCGCCTGTGGTAATGATCCGAACATCCTGAGCCATGGGTTCCCTCCTGGATTTCTGCAGTAAAGTATAGCACAGGTTACACTTTGGGGAGTTTGGATTGCAACCCAACTTTTCTTATGCAATACTCATTTTCATGATGGATAAGAAAACCTTTCGCAGTATTGCTCACCTTCTCATACTCGCAGCAGTTCTAGCTCTTGTGGTAGTGTATTTCTCTACCGTTCAGTCTGGGCTTATGAAGCTCTGGGGACTGCTTATGCCGCTTCTCCTTGGTATTGTATTTGCTTATCTTGTTGACATACCTGCCAAGTGGATGGAAAAAAGGGTCTTTGGAAAGCTGAAGAGTCCTCTTGCGGCTCGGGTTATCGCGGTATTCATTTCTCTCATATTCTTCTTGGTGTTGATCACCGGTGTGTTGATCCTGTTATTACCCCAGTTGGGATTGGCGGTCAGGCAGTTCAGTACCAATCTACCGGTTCTCTACCAGGATTCTGTGTCCTCACTGGAACAGTTCATGCATACCCGCCCTGAGCTTGAACAGGGGTTTTCCATCATTGAAGGGTATATATACACCTTTGTTGAAAATCTGAGATCTTCATCTCCCAAGATTGCAGATTATGCACTCTCACTCCTGGGAGGAGCGATCAATGGTGTTGTGAATGCTGCAATTGCACTGGTTTTCAGTATTTATCTGCTTTTTGGAAAGCGTAGATTGTTGTCCCAGCTTGCATATCTGATGGAACGATTCATACCTGAGAAGTACTGCCGGAAAATTGTACATGTGAAAGTGATCGCCAACAGAACATTTGGCAAGTTCTTCACGGGACAGTTCGTGGAAGCAATCATCTTGGGTTCTCTTTGTACACTCGGGATGTTGCTCTTCCGCTTCCCCTATGCCCTGACCGTTGGTTCGGTAGTGGGTATGACAGCCATCATCCCATTGGTTGGTGCCTATCTTGGAGGGGCAATCGGATTCGTTCTGCTCTTCAACCAAGGGTATCAGACGGCTCTCTTGTTTGTACTCTTCCTGGTTATCCTCCAACAAATGGAAGGAAATATAATCTACCCTAGGGTAGTGGGCACTTCTGTAGGACTTCCAGGGGTATGGGTGTTCACTGCAGTCATTCTAGGGGGAGGCCTGTTTGGTATTCCTGGTATTCTGTTTGGGGTACCGTTTGTTGCTACCATCTATCAGTTGCTGAAAGCGGAGAAGGAACAAGAGAGTTCTGTTGATTGAGCAATGGACAATGTTATTAAGAAAACCTACTGACATGTATAATGCTGAAGAATTGGACATAATTCTTCTCTCTAGGTGTGTCCGAAGTGGACGTACATTTGTGTCCAAAGTGTACAGTCTGTCTAATACATGTTCAAAATATATACATAGTCACCATGCATATGTGTCTTGAAACCTAGTCTTATAGTGATAAAACATTTACCCATGAAATTTATAAAATAATAATATATATAAAGATACTTACATTATGTGAACAATATCATGATAATTGGCACAATTTATGCACTATTCTTTGTAACAGTTTTTTTCAACATTAGGAGGAAAAAAAATGAAGAAAGTGCTATGTGCCATACTTTTGGTCACAATCGTAATGTCCGGCTTGTTTGCACAAGGTGCACAAGAAGCAGATGGCCCAAAGGGTGAAAAACCCTATGAGATTGCAGTAATCATCAAGGCTACTGACTCTGATTTCTGGCAGTACTTGCTCGTTGGTGCTCTCAACTATGAGTTTGAGAATCCCGATTTGGTCAACGTAACGACCTACGGCCCACCCTCTGAGTCAGATATTGACCAGCAGATTGCAATCCTCGAGAACGTCATTTCGACGAATCCCGATGGTATTGTCATTTCGTCCACAAGTTCTGACGCTTCTGTGCCAGCTCTTGAGATGGCCTATGACAAGGGAATCAAGATTGTTACCGTTGACAATAGGGTAAACACCGACAAGGTGCATACCTTCTTGGCTACCGACAACACCCTTGGTGGTTCTCTTGCAGCAGAGAAGATGGTTGAGTATCTGAAGAAGAACAACATCTCCACCGCTGGAAAGAAAGTTGCTGTGGTAAGTGCAATGGCTGGTGTCCAGGTATTGACTGACCGTGACAATGGATTCATCACCCGTATCAAGGAATTGATCCCCAGTATCGAGTTGATCCCCACCAGATATGTCGACAATGACATCATCAAGGCTCTCTCCACCACTGAGGACCTGATCACCACCTATGGTAGTGACCTGATCGGTATCTTCGCAGACAACAACCACTCAGCAGACGGTGTCTCCCGTGCAATTGCAGAGCAGGGTCTGCACAACAAGATCATGGTAACTGCATACGACTCCGACCCAGAAGAAGTTGCAGCAATCAAGAGTGGTGCTATCAAGGCAATCATGGTTCAGGATCCTTACGGCATGGGCTACAAGGGCGTCGATTCAGCAGTAAAGGCTATCGAAGGTGCAACCCTTCCTGAATATGTCGATACTGGTGTAGTTGTTGTTGAGCAGCACAATGTAAATGATCCAGAAGCACAAGGTATTCTCGATCCGTTCACACTGAAAAAGTATTGATAGGTTCTCTGAACTGAAGTCTCTGGCTCCTCTCGATAGGAGGAGCTGGAGACATGTTTAGCTGTATAAAAGGAAGGAGGTCCGGAATGGAGACAAGACCATTCTTGGAGTTGAAGGGAATATCCAAGCAATTTCCTGGAGTCAAGGCACTCGACAATGTGGATTTAACCATCTATCCCGGTGAGGTACATGCCTTGGTAGGGGAAAATGGTGCGGGAAAATCCACTATCATCAAGATTATCATGGGCGTCTACCAAGAGGATGAGGGAACGATTTCTCTGGATGGGAAGCAGGTTACCATACCGAATGTTATTGAAGCAGACCGCTTGGGCTTGGCAGCTGTTTACCAGGATTTGACACTTGCTGCTGACCTTTCTATTGGGGAGAACTTCTTCATGGGACAATTTCCCCGGAAGAAGAATGGAATGATTGATTGGAATCATGTGTATTCCAAGACTGCAGAAACCTTGAAAGCACTGAATGTGGATGTCGATCCAAGACTCCGCATCACCGAGCTTTCTCCTGCAATGCAGGAAATGGTTGCAATCGCAAAGACTGTTCACAAGAAATCGAAGCTGGTCATTTTTGATGAACCAACTGCCTTGTTGAGCAATGAAGAAGTAGAAATATTGTTTGAGATCATCAAGAAGCTAAAAGCTTCCGGCATCTCAGTAATTTACATATCTCACCGCCTGGAGGAAATCTTTACCGTCTCTGATCGCGTAACGGTGCTCAAGGATGGCCAGCATGTAAAAACAGTTCCGGTTAAGGAAACAAATGAAGACCAATTGATTTCCTACATGGTCGGACGTTCTCTTACCGACATGTACAATATCGAACACTATCCCAAAGGGGAAGAGTTGTTGCGAGTTGAGGATCTGAATCGTGGTAAAGCACTGAAGAATATCTCCTTCTCTGTGAAGCAAGGAGAAATCTTTGGATTGTTCGGCCTCGTCGGTTCTGGAAGAACCGAGGTTGTCAGGGCAATTTACGGAGCAGATACCATCGAGAGTGGTACCATCTATTTCAAGGGGCAGAAGGAAGTCATCAAGCATCCTTCAAAGGCCATCTCCCTGGGGATTGGACTATTGCCGGAGGACCGGAAACACCAAGGCCTTGCCTTGAGCCAATCCATCAATCACAACATCAATCTGGCATCCTATAAAGCAATCTCAAAATTCAATTTTGTATTGGGGAAGAGAGAGCGGGAGCGTTCAGTGGAGTATGTAAAGCAATTGAAGGTAAAGACACCTTCCATCCATCAGCTGGTAGGGAACCTCTCAGGGGGAAACCAGCAGAAGGTTATCATTGCCAAATGGCTCTGCTGCGAGAGCAAACTGTTCATTTTTGATGAACCAACAGTAGGAATTGATGTCGGGGCAAAACAAGAGATCTATAAGTTGATCGAGCAATTGACGAAGGATGGGCATGCAGTCATTTTGATTTCCTCATACCTTCCTGAGGTCATGGGGCTTGCCGATAGAATTGGGGTTTTGCATGAGGGATCAATGCCACACATTGTTGAACGAGAAGCATTCAGCGAGGAAACCTTGCTGAGATACGCATCAGGTTTGTGATTGGAAAGCAAGGAGATAGAGATGAAACTGTTATCAAAGAAAAATAATAAATTCAGGATTGCTGAAGGCAACTTGTTGGTAATTGTAATTGTATTGATGGTGATACTTTCGTTTGCAACGAAGAATTTTTTCACTGTCAATAATTTGAGGAATCTGGTTCGCCAAACCTCGGTCAACGGCATTATTGCTCTTGGGATGACCTTTGTCATCATCTCAGGGGGAATTGATCTGTCTGTTGGATCCGTAGTAGGGGTTGCCAGCATTGTTGTTGCGAAACTTCTGGTTGCAGGAATAGGAATATTCCCCGCTATCCTGATAGCTCTCCTGGTTTGTATTCTCCTTGGTACCCTTAATGGGTTGATCATCCACTATGGTAAGGTACCTCCTTTTATTGCCACCTTGGGAATGATGCAGGCAGCACGTGGTATTGTCATGTTGCTCTCCAATGCACGTATGATCGCAGGGCTCCCAAAAAGTTTTACTGGCTTCGCACAGTTGGTGTTTCTTGGTTTCCCATCACTCTTCTTTGTTTGGTTCCTGGTCATTCTCGTTACCTTTGTAGTGACTACCAAGACCATTTTCGGACGGAATATTTTTGCCTATGGAAGCAACATCGAAGCTGCAAGACTATCGGGGATCAACACCGCAAAGGTAACCGTGAGTGTATATGCCATGAGTGGTTTGCTGAGCGGCATTGCCGGCATCCTGATGACCAGCCGTCTCGGTAATGGTATCCCAACTGCTGGGCAAGGGTATGAGATGGATGCAATCGCATCTGCCGTCGTCGGTGGAGCAAGTTTGAGTGGAGGCTCAGGAACCATCATCGGTACCGTGCTGGGTGCTCTGTTGATCTCCCTTATTCAGAACGGAGGCAACTTGCTGGGTATCAATGCTTTCATCCTGCAGATCATCGTTGGTGTCCTGATCGTAGCCTCTGTTTGGTACGACCAAATCAGAAAGACCACAAAGAACTAAAAGGGGAATGCAATGAAGCGATATGTCTTGGCACATGACTTGGGGACATCAGGCAACAAAGCAACACTGTTTGATGAGCAGGGAGCATTGGTGGAGAGTAGGGTTACGCCCTACAATATGGAGGTATTCAACTCCAATTGGGCTGAGCAAGACCCTTCCATCTGGTGGAATGCTGTATGCTCTTCTTCCAGGGAAGTGCTCTCGACCATCAACCCCAAGGATGTTGTAGCTGTTTCCTTCAGTGGGCAGATGATGGGTTGTCTGCCGGTAGATAGGGAAGGAAAACCGCTGCACAATGCCTTGCTGTATTGCGACCAGAGGAGTACAGAAGAGGAGCAGGAGTTCATCCAAGCT
>NZ_JAEKNT010000039.1 GCF_016406725.1 Sphaerochaeta sp. S2
CCGACGCACTGCCCGGCAAGGTGGTTTCCGAGGGCATAGCAACCAAGGTTGTATTTCTTCAGGATTGCTTTCTTGTCAGCTACATAGGAGGGATCCTTTGCAGCTTTCTCCACGTTCATATGATCACCCCAACAGGCAATCTCAACCCCGTCATATCCCATTTCACTTACGGTCTCACACATCTTCTCAAAGGGAAGATCTGCCCACTGTCCTGTAAAAATTGTAACCATTCTAGCCATGGATTTGCTCCTTTTTATGATTTCTTATAGGTCGACCCAAACAGAGCCTTGCTTGCTGCTCTCCAGGCACCGATTGATGAATTTCACGCCATCAAGCCCTTCCTCGACTCCTGGGAAGTCAAGATCGGAAGGCTCCAGCTTCTCTCCACGAAGGTGTTTTCCAAGTGCCAGGATGAAGGGTTTGTAGATATTGGCAAATGCCTCGTAGAGTCCCTCAGGGTGTCCTGCTGGCACACGGGAGTACTGCTGGGCTGCTGGGTCGAATGCCTCACGACCACGGCTCCATCTCTGTTTCGGCCCATCGCATGGGGTAAAGGAGAAGTAGTCAGGATCCTCCTGAAGCCACTCCAAGCTCCCTTTTTCACCGAAGATGCGGATACGGAGGGCGTTGTCATAGCCGAAGGCAATCTGGCTTGACCAGTACAGGCCCTTGCCTCCCCCTTCATACTCAACCATCACCGAGGCATTATCATCCAACGTCCTGCCCTCAACCAAGCTGTCCAGACGTGCACAGACCTTCTTGATCTTCTTACCGGTAACCGTGGCTACCATATTCTCGATATGGCTGCCGATATCACCAAGGCAGTTCGTTGCCCCCGATACCTTGGGGTCCATTCTCCAGGGAGCAATGGAGCTATGTTCATCGACGGGATTACCCAGCCAGTCCTGTGGATACTCGGCATTCACAAACCTGATCTTCCCAAGCATTCCATCCTGGACCATCTTCCTCATCTGCTTCACTGCAGGGTATCCGGTGTAGGTATAGGTAACACCAAAGAGCAGGTTCTTCTTCTTGCAGATTTCAGCCAGCTCTTCGCTCTGTTCGATAGTCCAGGTCAGGGGCTTGTCACAGACAACATGAATCCCCTGGGAGAGGAAGGCCTTGCATATGTCAAAGTGGGAAGCGTTTGGTGTAACGCAAACAGCAAAGGCAATACCGTCTTCCCTGCTTGCTTCCTTCTCCGCCATCTCACGGTAGTCGGTATAGAGACGATCACTTGCAATACCGAGTTCTGCCCCAAAAGCCTTTGACTTCTCCACATCCCGGGAAAAACAACCGGCTTTCAAGACGGCAAGATCATCTAAGCGGATGGCTTTACGATGTACATCCCCGATAAAGGCTCCCTTTCCACCTCCAATCATTCCATAGGCAATTCGATCCATGTTTTCCTCCTATGCACGTGCGTGCATAACATCCCGAAAAGCATCGCACGTATGTGTTTTGCACGTGATAATCGTACCATGTTTTCTGAGTTTTGCAAGGGCGCGTATGGGACTATCGGAGACTAAGGCGACACTTCTTAAGGTAATCTAGGGATGCAACTTTCTCCTCAAAATCGCTGAAAAACGAGGTTCCACCCGCTTCAATATCAATGCTTCCCTGGTATCCTCCGTCAAGAAGGATTTGCATCAGGGCTTGCCAATCGGTATCACCACAGCCAGGCAAGGTAGCTTTGATTGCCTTCCCTGGAGAATAGAGACCGATCTCACTGAGGAGGGCATGATCAACATGGGCATCCTTGCCATGTACATGCAAAACCCTCTCTTTCCAACGTTTCAGTTGGGCAAGCGGCTCGAGCAGTGCCTCCACCTGATGACATGGCTCCCATTCAAGACCAAGGAGGGGATCATCAAGGGTATTAAAGATGAGATCCCACGCTGCATCATTGATGGCAATATTCCAGGAACCACGCTTCCAGAGGTCACCCATCCTACAGTTTTCCAGGAGCAATCCCCTACAATCATGGCGATGGACCTGATCAATCAAATCGCTGAACACTTCCTTGAACAAGGGAAGCGATGCCTCAACACTTCTAGAAGGAACACGGCCTGCAAATGTTGAGACAAACGGATGCCCAAAACGATACGCCTTCTCTATGAGTGTCTGCACACCACGGAGAGTCTCCTCATTGGCCAAGGGATTACCCCAAACAGAGATTGCGTTGACCGGAAGCCCTGCTTCCTCCGTAGTGCGAGCAAGACTTGCAAGATCAGTTTCTCCAAGGGTCTCCCAAAAGCAGATACTGAGGGTTTCGAACCCCGCTTCATTCAGCCTCCCAAGATGAGCGGAGGTAACCTCATTGGCAAAGAGCAGTGCCCCAAGCTGTATGTTCTTCATCGCATCTCCTCCAAGAGTTTCTGGACCCGGTATCCATCCTCAAACGAAGGGGGGATAGAATCCCCACTCTTAACGGCATCAAAAAACTTCTGATAGGTCGAAACTGGACGATTTCCCTCCAGCTTCGTGCTAGTTCCGTCCTTGCTGGTAATGACCACTTGCTTCCTATCGAGGGAGGTATTCATCGTGAGCGTAGCTTCACTACCCTCTATGATAAGTTGCAGAGAATCATCCCAAGAGGGATCCTGGTAAGAGCAGTGCAATGTGCAAGGGATATGGTTCCCAATACGCAGCAAGGCACCATACTCAACCAAGGCAGGGAAAGTGACCTCAAGGGTCTTCTTCTCAAAGTGGACGTTTCCAAAAAGCAGGAAAAGCAGATCAAGGAGGTGGCTGCCGAGGTCTGAGAGGCAGCCTCCCTGATTATATTCAGGCAGCAGTCTCCACTTCCAACGGAAGACTTCCTTTGGGTCTCCCCAGATATGGCTCTTGTACCAGCTCTGCAGGTAGGAGATGGTGACATTCTCCAGCGTACCGAGCATACCACGGGAGAGGACCTCCTGTGCTGCAGAGAGAGAGGGCGTGTGGCGTTTTGAGAAATTGACCATGAAGGGCTGGCTCTTAGGGAGCCTTGCCAAGAAATCAGCCTCTTCCTGGGTTGAGGTGAGGGGTTTCTCACAGAAGATTGCCAGATTTGCTCTCACTGCTGCCTCACAGCAGAGAGTGTGGAAACAGTCAGGGAGACAACAACTCAAGGCATTGGCCTTGGCGGAGAAGCGGGAGATCATATCGAGGCTCTTATAGCTCTCTTCCACCCCGAAATTTTCGCAGAAACCCCTCAGGTGATCCTCATTATGGTCGATTGCGCCTACTATCTGGGCTCCCAGAGCTTGGAACTTCTTTGCTTGGTACCAGCCCATTCCCCCACATCCCACTATGACTAGTTTCATCATTTACTCTCCCAGGGGTCGGGTGGACTTTCTCACCACAAAACCGGTCTCTGCCCATCGCTGTTCTGCTGCTTTTCCATGCTCGATCATACCGATCAACATCTGTACTGCTTCAGCTCCCATCTCCATGATCGGATGGTCGACTGTAGTCAGGGGAGGAGTACTGGTACCAGCAGGCTGGAAGTTGTCGTATCCGATGAGAGAGATATCCTGGGGAACCTTCTTGGAGTGTTCACTACAGGCCTGGAGAAAGCCGAAGGCTTGCCGGTCACTGGCCGTCATGATCAGTGACTCCTTCTTACCAAACTGCCTGAATGCATTGAAACCTGAGTTCCTGGAGAAGTTTCCTTCGACAATCGTTGTCTGCAGGTGGTAGTGAGAGGCAAGCTCCTCGAAGGCCTGGAGTCTGTCCTTGCCGTTCTTGAACTGAAGGTCCCCCGTCACATATCCGATGTGGTTATGTCCTAGCTCATGGGCATGGGAAAAAGCCTTCCTCATCCCTTCATCAGGACGAGCATAGATGCTTGCAGCCCCCTCTCGGTAGTTGTTCACCAACACAAAGGGGAGGTTGTGCTCGATAAGGGGATCGATCTCGGGAAACTGGTCCTTGGTGATGGCAAAGATCAGGCCATCATAGCTATGGCTGGTGATAAGGTCCCGGTAACTGCGGTACTTGCCCAGATAGTTCTCAAAGATAATCCCAACATTGTAGTTGTGGTTCAGTGTTCCAAGCAACAAGCCATCGAGGAGGGCTGGGAAATAGGAACGGGTAAAGGGCAAGATCTTCTTGTAGTAGGGAACCACAAAACCGATGGCAAAGCTTCTATTGCTAGCAAAGAGCGTTGCAGTCCGTGAAGGGACATATCCCAGCTCTTCTGCAGCCAGTCGTACTTTCTTCTTGATCTCATCACTGATAAGGGGGGAATCGTTGAGTGCACGGGAGACCGTGGACTCCGCTACCCCTGCTGCGCGAGCTACATCAGCCCTTCCTACAAGCTTCTCCATGTAGGCCAGTGTATCATCTTTACAGAGAGTATGGTACGGCTTTCTTGTAGATGAGAGGCAAGAATGCTTGGCACTAGAACCGATATCTGAGACTTACCTGAGGATACATATCTACCACAAACGTGGAAGAGGTGATCTCATACATCCCCACATAGACAAACTCTGTGCTGATAGCAAAATGTTTGAAGAAGATGGATTCCACCCCTACTCCTCCTCCAATACCTATGTTGAGAGTGAGCGGCCCAGAGCGATACACATCCAGGTCAGAGACAAATTCAGCTTTCTTGTATCCTTGGTGGTGTACTCCACCGACCAGGTAGAGCATTCCAGCAAGCCAGGAGTTTGCCTCGTGGTACACCAAGGGGTATTGCAACTCAAGCCCGATGTTGTAGACCAACTCATCGTCACCATATTCCATCTCTGGGTGGTAGATCAAACCACCTGCTACCTGGTAGCCAAAGTCGTCCAACCATCTCTGGTAACTGATACCAACCCCGGCCAAGCGTCCACCTTGGACACCCAAGGCCTGAGAGTACTCACTTCCCACTGCAAACAGAGGGGCTGAGAGAGAGGCCAGCAGAACAAACAGGACAACCAAGGAACGAATAGGTGTTTTCATACAGAAATATTACTACAATCCTGTATTTCTGTCTGGTAGCTGACCATGAAAATGGACTGAATCATGTAATTCTTTTGAAGAATATACATTTAAAAACATATTTTACGTTTTTATTTGTAATAATACCGCGATTATGCAATAATAATAGTAAGTAAAATCACTGATTACGTTTATAGGCGGAGGATTGCATGAAAATACTTAAGATACGAGCATCAGGATTACCATTATTCTCTTCTGATGTAGAGGTGGATTTTCTTGCACTTCAAAGAGTCTCTACGGAATCTGCCGAAACAATGCACCGCCTATTCTCGAACTATTATCAAAACAATGTAATTGCAATCACTGGTATAAATGCATCTGGAAAAACAACACTCCTGAAGGTCGTTAATTTCTCATTTCGATTGTTGAATAATGAACCCATAAGCACTATCGATAGTATCGAAATATTTGATGGGCTCCTTGATCAAGACAGCGTATCATTCACAATTTTTTTCTATGCAAATGATCATGCGATTCATATGCTTCATACTGTGATTAAAAAACAAGATGATAGATTCATCATCGTTGAGGAGACTTTACATTCTAAATCAATTACCAGCGCCAAGAGTAAAAAAGCCTTATTTGATGTCTCTTCTTTCAAACAGGAGCAGATGAGAAATCAGCAAGAGGCTTATCTTCTTGACGACGTCAGTATCATGGTTGCTTTTAATAAACGCCAAGCCGAACGAATCTCAATAGTTGACATGCTTCGCTTTACCAACAACAACCTATTAGGCCTA
The DNA here is from genome assembly GCF_016406725.1 of Sphaerochaeta sp. S2. Lineage (GTDB taxonomy): Bacteria > Spirochaetota > Spirochaetia > Sphaerochaetales > Sphaerochaetaceae > Sphaerochaeta. Next base: position 5,712 of record NZ_JAEKNT010000039.1, read on the forward strand.
AACGCAGAAATCCCACACGAATTGATAGAATTTTTCGACCCTAGCATTGAATACCTTACTATTGAGAAACAGTTTAAAGATCAGGAAATCCGACTTAAGTTCAAGAACAAAGAAGAACTTATCTTCCATCAGTTGTCTGAACTGAACAGATACCTTTCATCGGGCACAATTAAAGGTATTACACTATTCCTGAACGCCTTAAAAATTCTTAAAGTCGGTGGATATTTACTTGTTGATGAAATAGAGAACCACTTCAACAAGGAAATTGTGGTCACACTAATCCGTTTTTTTATGGACCAGGATTGCAACCCAAAAGGAGCTGTACTACTCTTCACTACACACTATCCTGAGCTACTTGATGAATTTTCTCGTAACGATACTATCTACATAGCGCGAAATAAAGCTGGGATTACTGTAGAGAATCTTTCAAAAATCCTTACACGTAATGATATAAATAAAAGCGATGCATACCAAAGTGGATATTTAGAAGGAACGGTCCCCTTGTATGACGCTTATATGAACCTAAAAAGAATTGTAATAAGAACACTTGTGTAGGATGAGAAAATGATACTATCTAATCTTATTGCCTGCATTTGTGAAGGTGCAGCAGAAGAAGCCATCATTGAGTTATTATTAGAAACCCAAATTCCCGCTAAATTATTACTATAATACCAATAATTCTTTGGAATATTAGAAGATATATCATTCCAAGACATTGACTTTTGCTCAAAACATAGCTACAATAAAAGCTATGAAAAAAGCAGGGAACACAGCCAAGATCGTTGAGGTTTTCAACAAGAATG
>NZ_JAEKNT010000040.1 GCF_016406725.1 Sphaerochaeta sp. S2
GCCTGTGCCAGTTGATGTAGTGTGATCGGCTTACCTAGATGCTCATCAATAAACTCCAGCATCCTTTGGACCGCTTCTTTGTGTTCTTCTCTCATAGTCACCTTACAACTCCATTGACTGCACTCTAGCTGAGAAACAAAACTTGAGCTTGACCGTCCTTGCTCAGTTTCAGATTATAGGATAATTCCACTTGTATTAGAATTATTCTTTGATCTACATACAGCCACTTCTACAAATTTCTACCCATATTTAATGAGATATTGTCACAATCAGTATAGATTATCATTAAATAGGCTTATATTTCACCCACTTCTGTCATAGTTAGTACATTACAAAGTATTTTTTTGATACTATTTGTATAACTATAGTAATACATACACAGATAACAAACTTTGATTGCTATAAGTTGACATAAGTTTATCTTACGTTAAGAATTTTTTATTCTTTTATATTATATATACTTATATATTTTTTTGTAAAATTTTCTATTGTAATACTCAGTTATTTCAAAAACCTAATCACACCTGTTGACATAAGTCCACAGAATTACTATTATATGAATGTGCTTGGGAAAGCATAGATAACTTGCACTGGAGCGTAGCTCCTAAAGGATGTTTAAAATGAAGAAGAATATTATTGCAACTTTGTTGGTACTGGCTATCTCTTCTATTGCAATTTTTGCTGCTAATGCTACTGGGCAGTTTGATGTTGTCACCAGTGTTGGAGGAATTCACGAAATCAAGCTCGTTACCGTTGGAACAACTGTTCCTACCACCAAGGCTGGCTTTGACAGTCTTACTGCTGACAACGCTGATTTCACAGTTGATGACACCAACTATAGTTCAGTACAGACTGTTCGCCAGCTGATTAGCATGTCTAACAACAGGAATGGATATTACATGACACTCTCAGCAACCGCTATGGGAGCTGATCTTGGTACAGAATTTGCCTATATCAATTATGAAGTAATCGCTGGTGGTGCCACGGTAACTACCAATGATGCCACTGAAGTTGATTCAGCAACCAACATCTACGACAGCGGTACGTTGAATGGTATGGACTTTTACTCAACCAACGTAACTGTAGAGGTTGCCGCCGAAGAATATGAGAACGCAGTAACTGGTTCATATTCTGGAACAATTACCTTTAATCTCTTTGCAAACTAAAAATATTTCAATACAAACTTGTCTGTCCAAGACCACCCTTTCGCCGGGGTGGTCTTCTTTCAGTCTGCGGACATGATGCGTTTTGCCAAGGTCTTGATGCAGTGGAATACCGAGTCAGCTGGGATGAATGCGTAACTCTTCGTGCGTTTGAGGAGAATACCCTCCACCACCTGTTCTACCGTATAGAAATTACCGCCGATGCGATTATTGTCATAAGGAGCAAAGGCTGTCGCGTAATAGAGTGATCGTGTCTCTCCTGCCCTTACAGTAACGGTAGTATCAGCATCAAACAAGGTATCAGAAGCAGAAGCTTCCTTGGTTCCAGTATAGAACTTGTTTGTCCCTGATCCACAGTTGAGCGAGTACTGTTGGCTCATCCCACCAGGATAGAGCGTCCATGGAGTCTCCAAATGCCCGCCATAGTCAAAAAGGAAGTTGTTGAAATTCAGACCAATCTCCCCTTCTCCCAAAGCCTGTGGACCGGGGAAGAAAGTGAAATAGACCATCTGTTGCCTTGGGTTGATCACACTCGACCAACCAAGGTTGCTGAGCCTTGGAATGGCTCCGCTGATAAAGTCAGTCTTCCCGATGGGAGGAGAAACCTCTGTAAGATCGACCGTCCCTCCTTGCTTGAGAGGTGCCTTCCTCCAGTCATCAAACTGGGCGTTGGGCTGTAAGCGGGAAGCAATCCCAGGAAGAGTCTCCTCTGGCCCTGTCTGCCAACTTTGTGCACTGGCATTGAGCACACAGCCAGACTCAAGAAACGGGGAACCGATCTCGTTATTCCAAGCAGTATTGGCAAGCATGTCCTCACTGCCATTGTTGGTGATAAAGACCGCCGTATAGTGCACAGGATGATTTGGCAGCAACATATCAATCTTTCTCACCATATAGTGCTCTTTCCTGTTTCGTACCATGCTCATGAGCCAAACACCACCAAACTCTGGATCGGTACCGTATCGCTCTACCATCCAGTAGGAAGAAGAGGTAAACCCACTCTGGTCTTGTGCTCCCTGGACTGCATCATATGCAGGTCCATAGTTGGGAAAGCTGAAATAGGAACCAGCCTTCTGGTAGAGATAGGGGCTGGTCTTCCAAAACTCAGCATTTTCATCACTGAATACAGAGGTTCCTGTTCCACGGTAATACGGAACCAGATGGGCATTTATCCTTCCACCTTGGGACAAGAGCGCACTCAGCTCAAGCACCATACCACCCTGATCTTCCAACACCACCTGAATCAGGTCATTGGTCAGCACAGTGGCATTCCTGCTCTCCCATAATCTCAGACGACGGATATCCATTCCCACTTCTCCTCTTAAAAGCGACACAACATGGTGTTAAAAACAGCCTAATGACAGTATACTGGTAGCATAGACTGTTTCCAAGTTCAAGGAGTGCCGTTCCATGATTTCCAAGAAGGACCGACTGTTCAATCTATCCACGAAGAAAACCACCTACCTGTTCGCCATAACCGAAACAGGACACCTTGAACACCTCTATTATGGCAGATATCTCAGCAAAAATACCATCAGCATTGATGCATTGGCGGAGAAAAGAAGTATCAGCATCGGTACAGGCACTGCCTATGACAGTGACCATCCAACACTCTTCTTCAATAACCTCTGTATGGAATACTCTACCATGGGCAAAGGTGATTATCGAGAGAGTTCCATCGATATTTCTTATTCACGGGGTATGCAAACGCTCGATTTCATCGTAAAGAGCTACAGAATCCTTCCTGGAAAGCCAAGAACCTTCAGTGGCATGCCCGAGTCCTATGGGGATAAGACCACCTGTACCACCTTGGAAGTTATGCTCAAGGAAGCCTGTCTTCCCCTTCGACTTGCCCTCACCTACACGGTCTTTGAGGACAGCAACGTCATCACAAGGCGTGCCACCCTGTACAATGACAGTAACGAGGAAGTTACGATCAAGAATCTTGCATCAGCACAGCTTGATCTTGATACCGATGACTGGAAGCTGGTTACCTTTGACGGGGCATGGTCTAGGGAACGGTACATGCATGAACGCCCACTTGCCCCTGGTATCATGATCAACGACAGCAAGAGTGGAGTCAGCAGCGCTGATCACAACCCCTGCATATTCCTCACCAAGGAGAACGGGGAGACCATCGGAATGAACCTCATCTACAGCTCCAACCATCGAGAGCTGGTGGAAACGTCCTCCTACGGAAAGGTCAGGGTACTGACAGGGATCAATCCGGCAACCTTCAGCTGGAACCTTGCCCCGCAAGACCGCTTCCAAACACCTGAGGCGGTAATGACCTACTCCCCTGATGCACTAAACGGAGCAAGCCAGAACTTCCACCACTTCGTCAACAACCACATCATTCGTGGTCCCTGGAAGTTCCGTGAACGACCGGTTTTGATCAACAACTGGGAAGCAACCTATTTTAAATTCACAGAAGATAAACTTATCAATCTGGCAAAGGAGAGTGCCAACCTCGGTATCGAGCTATTCGTTCTCGATGATGGCTGGTTCGGCCTCCGTAACGATGACACCACCAGTCTTGGGGACTGGACCGTGAACCCGAAGAAACTCCCCTCAGGGCTGGAAAACCTCTCTCTTGAAGTACACAGGCTTGGTATGATGTTCGGTCTCTGGGTGGAGCCAGAGATGGTAAGTATTGAGAGTCAGCTGTACAAGAAACACCCCGACTGGATGATCGCCATACCTGGAAGGCGTCCAAGCGTTGGACGGAACCAGTATATTCTCGACCTAACCAGGATTGATGTACGAGATTACCTTTACAAACAACTCTCGGATGTTTGGCATTTTGCAAATGTGAACTACATTAAGTGGGATATGAACCGTGTATTCAGTGACCTCTATAGCGCAAACAGAGAGATGAAAGACCATGGTGAATTCTTCCACCGCTATATCCTAGGACTCTATGAACTGTTGGAGAAGCTTACAGCAGCTTTCCCCAATGTACTCTTTGAATCATGCGCAAGTGGTGGCAATCGCTTTGACCTGGGGATGCTCTGTTACATGCCCCAAACCTGGACCAGTGACAATACTGACGCACTCAGCCGTCTGTATATCCAGGAAGGTACCAGCTGCGGCTATCCACTTTCAACCATGGGCAGCCATGTGAGCGACTCTCCCAATCACCAGACCCTGAGAAGGACGGACCTTGAGTCCCGATTCAATGTCGCAGCTTTCGGTGTTCTTGGGTATGAGTTGGATGTCACCAAGCTGAAGGGGCAACAGAAAGATGCCATCAAGGCACAGATTGCCTTCTACAAGGCACACCGTGCCCTTCTGCAGTACGGAACCTTTACCAGGGTGAAACTGGCAAACAGTATATCGAACCAAGTAATCTGGGCAGTAGCAAGCCAGGACAAGAGCGAGCTCCTGGTGCTTTTCGCCCAGAAGCTCAATCCTGCAAATCCAGGCTCAGACAAGCTACGCGTGGAGGCTGTTGATCTGAATGCCGTGTATGAGGTATTCCCACGCCAGCAGCGTATCGATATCAAGATGTTCGGGAATTTGCTCAACCGGGTCAGCCCGCTCCCCATTACCGAGGGAGGTATCGCACAGGACACCATCAGCAAAGCTGTCTCCCTGGATAGTGAGGTTGAACACTACCGAGTTACCGGAGAGCAGGTTGCCTGGGCAGGTATTAAGCTGAACCAGCAGTTCGGTGGAACCGGATATGATGCCATGACCAGGGTCTTGGGTGACTTCGGAAGCAGAATCTATATCTTCAAGAAGATAAAGTAGGGCGCTTCCAACAACACGATGCTTTACGTTTGCAACCTCTTGCCCGATTACCTGACTTGCCGTTATGATGGACAGAATGGAACAGACTGTCATATACCTTGAACCAGGGAGTGCTTCCCTGGCTACCAATCAGGGCTATCTTGCAATGTGCAAGCACATACGACGTGAGGTTTTCGTCAAAGGACAAGGCGTAAGCGAGGCCATCGACTTCGACGGAAAAGATCCCGACTGTGGTCATCTCCTGCTGCTCATCGGTGATGAAGCAATAGGGACGGTACGTATCCGAGTGACAGAAAAAGGAACCAAACTGGAACGCATTGCTGTACTCTCCACCTATCGTGGATTGCATCATGGAGAGCTCTTGGTACGTTGTGCCTTGAGCGTTGCCCATGGACCAGTCTATATCCATGCCCAGATTCAGAGCGAGGGATTTTATCAGAAGCTTGGCTTCGTTGCAGAAGATCAGAGTATCTTCTATGAAGCAAACATCCCACACCGAACCATGATCTGGCCCCACGAAAAAGGAGTTGCACCTTGCCCTATCACAATACCATCGTAATTGCAGGAGCCGGTGTGTTTGGCACCGCCATGGCTGAACGGCTCTCTTGGAATACCAACAATACCGTCATCCTCTGGTCCATTGAAAAGGACGTTGTAGAGGATATCAATAAAAACCATCGGAATACCAAGTACTTCCCTACCCACTTCCTGAACACCAGTATCAGGGCAACGAGTGACAAGCAGATTTTCCGCAGTGCTGACTGCATACTTCTTGTCATCCCCTCAAAGGTCATCGTCTCTTTTACCGAGGAGATCAAGGCATATACGAAGGAAGATTGCCTTGTGATAAACCTGGCAAAGGGTATGAGCGATGATGGGGCCTTTATCACCGAACAAATTCCCTTTCCCAGAACAGCCAGCATGAAGGGACCAACCTTCGCAATTGAAGTTCTGCATGGACTACCCTCTTCCTTTACCTTTGGGGGCAAGAGAGAGGACTATGACCGTTTCAAGAGAGAAGTACTCAAGGACACCGGTCTCTACCTGGACTACACTGAAGATATCCGTTCAGTCGAGCTCATGAGTATCCTAAAGAATATGTATGCCATTGCAATCGGACTGGTCAGTGGGCGGTTTAACTCTCCTAATGTTGATTTTCTCATCTATACGAAGGCAGTTGGAGAAATGCGTCGTTTTCTCAGCCTTTTCGGCTGCAGCACTGAGACCATCTTCTGCTACTGTGGTCTTGGCGACCTGGGACTGACCAGTCTCAATGACCTCTCCAGGAACAGGACGCTCGGTCTCTTGATGGGTAAAGGATTCTCGATCGACAATAGTGGGAGCTCAGCAACGGTCATAGAAGGAAGCAGAACCGTCAAGCTCATGGGAGAACTCACCCGTGAGAAACAGGTCGAAGAGGAGTTCCCTCTCGTACAAGCACTGTATCGGATGATGTATGAACATGAGAATCTCAACGACTATATGAGAGCGGTGTTTAACTAATTCCTACAGCTCAAGGTACAGCCTTCTTTCGTATCCGAGGTATATTTAAGCATGATAGCTTCTCCCTTAAGGGAAGGCATCATTGATTCATATCGGACCTTCAAGATACAAGCCTTGGAAAAGTTCTCCTTAAGTACTCAAATACCTCTGAAGAAAATTCCCCCAATTGTGCACTCACACAACTGGGGGATACCCAAACAAATCGGCCTTTCGCTGTTTTGAGTGGGTAGAATCCTAAAGAGGCAAAGTGATAGTGGAAAACTCTGGGAGTGCTGTGGTACTGTTTTGGTATCATAGGACAGAGAGGTAATTCACGATGAACGGATTCTCCCAGACAGACATCTT
>NZ_JAEKNT010000041.1 GCF_016406725.1 Sphaerochaeta sp. S2
CTCATAGAATGCCCGCTTCAGGTCATCACCCTGCAAACCACTCATGGACAAGATATCGACAACATCGACTGCAAGAACAGGTCTGATCAGGGAGCCGATGTTCGGTGCCCAGGTAAGTCCTGCGTCCAGTCTCCAATCGGTTTCGATCTCGAATTCTTCACTGGTGAATACAGAATCAGGACTCTCATCGTCGTCACCAAGCCCTGCCTGGAGTACTTCCTCATCCCAATCAATCAATGATTGATAGGTGGTCATCTTATAGTTGCCATTAAAGTTCTTTGCAGCTGCAGAGAAGGTCAATCCAACTGGAAGATTCACATTCACACCAGCAGAGATTGGCATCGCATAACCTGCGATTAGGGGAGTATTGCTAAGGAAAATTTCATCAATTTCCTTGCTCCCATCAATCAGTGATGTAGCAATTCCCGAGTTTATAGCCTCAAAGTACCCTTTATAAACCGCCTTAGCTGTTACACCAAGGTCAATGCTGATCTTATCAGGTACAAGACCAATCCTGAACCCAAGGCCAGCGGTGGCAGCTGTGGTTACCTGTGCAATTAGATTCAAACTACTTGAGTCTCCATCAACCTGATAACTCATCAAACGTTCCTGCATCTCGAGAGCCAACCCGAAACTACCAATTGTAAGTACCGTTGAAACATCAGTAGTTAATACATCCCCGTACCCAATATCAAATATATTCAGGAATTCGGAAGCAGCATTAGCATAATCTTCTTCTCCGATTGCATCAATCAAATCACTTTCAAGAATAGCTTTCGGATTATATGCTGTTACGGTCACAGAAGGTAGCGTAAATTTGAATCCTGATTTCGCCAAGTTGGCAGGGTTAACCAAGAAGCTGTCATGATATCCTCTAACCCCTAACCCAGCACCACCCATACCAAGAAGGCGTACACTAGTACCGACAAAGGGTTCTCCTGCTTGCTTATAACTGCTTGCTGTAGCAGGATCATAGTCACTCGCTGAAGCAAATACCATGGAAGAACCAACAATCAACATAAAAATTAAGGCAATAATAAACGTCTTTTTCATGATATTCACCTCCTACTCCTCATCCTCTGCGAACCACTCTTCAATGGTGGTGGGTAATTCATCCAACAGTTCATTAAGATCTGCATTCTCAAAACCGGAAATTTCTACGAGGACCTTTATTCTTTCAACAAGGTTTTCAAGTTTTGACTGCATTCCTGCTGACTGTAAATAATCTCCCATTCCTCCAAATATCTCTTTCATAACAGCAATATCAAGTGTATCCGGCGGATCTTTCTCCATACTCAAATTGCCCGCACTAAGCTTTTCATTATCATTCATGAACTCCTGATACGCTTCAGCCATGGATTCGTAAGGAAAACTTTCAGAATTATAAACATCATAATTCTGATAATAGTCATCAATGGTCGTGGTCATGAAAGCCAAGAAATATTTGACCAGAGTACCTACATTAACTTTCTTTCTCTCCTCAAGTGAAAGCCGTCCTTCACTGTAGAAGGCCACTGCCTGGTTCAAGGAAGCTAAGTAGACCTTCTGCTTTCGTAGGAAGCTTCTGTAATCTTTCAGCTCGTATGCATGATTCTCACCAGAACCCGTAATCCCCATTACCTTTACTATCTTTGGTACTAGAGTATTCAAGGTATCTAAGCCAATACTGTCTTCAATACCTTGAAGGCTTTCTCCTGGTTCATCATCTGCTGTCCTTGAAGTGGCTTTGCCATCGCCAGCAAGCCCCATCAAGCCATCAATCAAATCACCAGAGAAGTTTATAGTAGAAATACCACTCAACTCTTCAGCAACCTTTGCAGTAAAGAGTGCTTCACTAAGAATATCCATTGCCTTTTCTTCAGTAATAACACTGTCATCGATATCTCCAGAATCATTCTTGGCCGCTGCTACAGTATTGGAAACCAAATTAGTCATCAACTGTAGAACAGCCATATCGCCTTGAGTCAGCTCATCTTCATCTGTAATAGGATCAAACTTCATTTCTTCGATAGCAGCTTTAATATCAGGATCAGTAATGTCATCAGCTATGGCAGTAATACTAGCATTAAACACGGTAACTGATGCTTTCGCTGTATTTTTCTGTTCCGGTGTTACGTCTTTAGCCATATCCACCTTAAACTTGTCAAGGTTTTTCGGTGAAGATATTGCTTCTGCGATGTCAGTAGCATATTCCTCCTGCTCTTCTTTTGACTGAGGTGCAATTATGGAGAGAGTACCATCACTTAAGTCTCCCGAATCAACATCAACTTCAATATCAATTCCAAATGTTGAGGTAGAAATAGTCTTCTTTGATGCATCCAAAGTACTAGTTGCTACAGTTGCAGTACCAGTAGTACCTGAGGAGGTACCAATAGCGACAGTAACATCAGTTACACCTTCTGCAGCCCCTAAATCTGCTTCAATCAATCCGCTATCAATATACACATTGTCACTAAATCCACCCATGAATTCTGTGATATTCTCTAGACTGGCATCACATGAGGTAAATGCCAATGTCAGCAGCAGTACCAACAAAATTGGTATTAAGGCCTTCTTCATATCGTCCTCCTCCTGAGGGGAATCCCTTCGTATCGTTTCACTCCCTCACCTCTTCAAGTAAAGGCTATCAGTCCATTTTTCCTAGGGTATGTCATACCCTGTACTAGTAAAACGTCTCTACAGCCAAAGCGTTACACATTTTATGCTAGTTGTCTACTCTGAAACTCCAAAGGACAAGCGGAATTATTATTTATCCACTTGCCCTTTGATTCCTACTCAATTAGTTAGACACTCATTATTTGAAGAACAGGTTTTTGACTACCTCAAGGTTTGCCTTTCGATTGGCTTCTTCACTCTCATACAGCGTGGCAATTCTGTCCTTATAGAACTCGGCTGTCTTGTAGCGAACCAGCTTCATGGTAGAGTTTACCAGTCCATCTGCTTCGCTGAAGGGTTTCTCTATCAAGGCAAACCGAGTGGGAATCCACATATCAGGAATAGCTGTGGCATGAGTTTCATAGGAGTGAAGCTCTGCGATGATTCCATCAAGCGCCTGTTCGGGAGTCGAATATCCTTTATCCTGAATCAGTGAGGTAACATCACTCTCATTGAGGGTAACCAGTGCAGTGGTTATAACCTGATGATCGTTGTACACCATCAGTTGGTTGATGATGGACAAGTGATTGATCATCACCTCCTCGATCTCCTCAGGGCTGTACTTCTCTCCATCCTTGCCAATAAGGAGGGCCTTCGCCCTACCGGTAACCACCAGGAAGCCATCTTCATCATAGTAACCAAGGTCCCCTGTCCAGAGCCAGCCATCTTTAAGAACCTCAGCACTTGCCTTGGGATTCTTGAAATAGCCCTTCATCACATTCTCACCCTTGATGACAATCTCTCCGCGTTGACCAGTCTTTGCCTCGGTGGTCTCATCCACCATGATCTTACAGATCTCACTTTTCGCAACCATCCCGCTCGTACCAAACTTGTATCGATGTGGTGAATTGCTGCTGATAATCGGGGCAGCCTCAGTCAGACCATATCCCTGGAATACGGGAACTCCGATAGCAGCAAAGAACTTCTGTTGTTTTGCCTCCAGAAGTGCTCCTCCTCCTACGCAGTAGAGCATGCGATTCCCAAAGATTTCTCTGAGCTTCGGAAAAACCAGGAGGTTCGCCAAGGTGTAGGGGAACCAGGTCTTGATTTTCACCCAGGCACCTCCTTTGTGGAAGCCGTCCCCATTACGGAGGATTCCAGCCTCAAGCCCACGGTTGAAGATACCTTCAACAAAGGGTCCTTTCTGATGAATACCCTGCATCATCTTCTTCATGAAACTTCCCGTGATAGAGGGAACAGTCATAAGGAAGGATGGATTGACTTCTACGAGGTTCTTCGGGAAGTTCCTGATGATCGAGGCATTTGAACCCCTGGAATCGACAAAGTGCAGGGTAATTCCCCTAATCAGCGCAGTGTAGATACCAACCGTGTGTGCAAAGCTATGGTCAACAGGAAGAACCACCAGTGTCTCCATACTCGCATCAGGAAGCTTGAACAGGTCAATGGCATCATGCACATTTACATAGTAATTAAGATGGGTAAGCATGATACCCTTTGGATTACCGGTAGTCCCACTGGTGTAGCAGATGTTGATCGTATCATTCTCATCAATGGACTCTTCAGCGTCCTTAACCAAACGAGGATTCTGCTCCAGAAGATTTGCCCCATCAAGCATAAGGGTCTCCCAGGGGACGTAGTTCACATCCTGCTTCCAATCTGCTTCCCGAACCTGCTTTTCCAATCGCTCGTCCTGCTCATCGAGGTAGATGAACATCACAGGATGATCAAACATGGGAAGGGCCTTTACTGCATTACCGAGGGTATTTGAAGAGACTGCAAAAGCAACCGCTTCACTATGGTTTATGCGGAACGCAATTTCCTCAGGAGTAAGCTTAATGGAAAGCGGTACACTAATCATCTTCGCCTTGATCAGGCCAAGTTCACAGGTAACCCAACTACTCTTTCCCTCACTGAGAATGCCTATGGTATCCTCTGGCTTGAATCCATGGTTGAGCAGATATGCAGCCACATAATCAGACTCCACATCAGTCTTCTTGAAAGAACAAGCAACCCAGCCTGCATCAGTCTTTGTATTGGTATAGGTACGATCACCATAACGTTTCGCAGCCTCGTGCAGCATCTCTATGATAGTTCTTTTCATTATTTTCCTCTTCCTCAGCTAGTAGTCTTTACTAACACTTATACAACCCAAATTCCCGAAGTTTTGTAACTATGAGAGCGGACAATCAGTCTCGAACGGATCTTCATCCCCTACATTCATCAGCTTGCCTTTCCATGGATACTCAACACTGAACAGATCGAAGATGAGCCGCTGAGCCTTCGTGGG
>NZ_JAEKNT010000042.1 GCF_016406725.1 Sphaerochaeta sp. S2
GACAGAAGTGGATGAAGAACAGGAAAAGCTGATTAATATTTCTAAAAAGTCTGCTGAAGCGCTCTTGTCGGTAATAGATGATGTACTTGACTACTCAAAGCTTAAAGCGAACAAGGTACAGCTGGACTATTCTGAAGAAGATATAAGAGCATTTATTCATGGAATTGAAGTCTTATTCAACCCTCAACTCTCAGACAAGGGATTGACTCTAAAAGTAACGATTGATTCTAAAATACCTCATTATATTCAAGCAGACTTTGCTAAGATTAGACAAATACTTGTGAATCTAATTGGGAATGCCATTAAGTTTACTGAAGTTGGGTTTATTGAACTAGAAGTTCATTTAGATAAACTGAATGGAGAGCAAATCTCTCTAAAATGGCGTGTCAGAGATACAGGTATCGGTATTAGTATGAATCATCAAAAAGTAATATTTGATCAGTTTACACAGGCTGAGTATTCAACAACAAGAAAGTTTGGTGGCACAGGCTTAGGCTTATCAATATGTAAAAGACTCGTTGAGCTGATGGATGGAGAAATGAATGTTCGTAGTGTTGTAGGCATTGGTAGTTCTTTCTCTTTCACGACTGTGATAAAAAAAGGTTCTGGATTAAGTCGAGTTAAGATAGAAGATGCAAACCAACACAATAGATCTGGGTTAAATGTCCTTATTGTTGAGGACGATACAATAAATAGAGAGATTCTAAAAGTTATTGCTGAAAAGCAAGAGTGGGTCATAACCATGGCAGAGAATGGTCATGAAGCCATTGAAGCGGTTAACAGACAGAAATTCGATGTTATTCTAATGGATGTAGAGATGCCGATTGTAGATGGCATTCATGCGACGAAAGTAATCCGATCGATTGAGACAACAAGAACACCTATTATTGCTATGACAGCTTATGCTTTTAGCAATGAGAAGGAAAGATGTCTTGAAAGTGGTATGGATGATTATTTATCAAAACCCATCAATATGCCCAAACTACTTTCTAAAGTAAGTTCATGGACTTCATAATACAAAGT
>NZ_JAEKNT010000043.1 GCF_016406725.1 Sphaerochaeta sp. S2
GAGGTGGACAGATTGTCTAAAAACTTTGAAAACAAAAAAGTAAAAGTTGAAGAAATTCGTGAAAAGTTTTCTACTGCTAAATCAGCTATTCTTGTAGATTACAGAGGTTTAACTGTATCTGAAGCGACTGAATTAAGAAACAAGTTCAGAGAAGCTGGCGTAGAGTATAAAGTTTATAAAAACAACTTAATGAAATTAGCGATTAAAGAATCAACTTTTGAAGGTTTAACTGCAGATTTAGCAGGTCCTAGTGCTGTAGCATTTGGATATGAAGATCCAGTTACTCCAGCTAAAATCATTAAAGATTTTGCTAAAGAGCATAAAAATTTAGAGTTAAAAGCAGGTGTTGTAGAAGGTGAATACTACGACAATGTTAAGATCGTTGAGATCGCAGATATCCCATCAAGAGAAGTATTACTTTCAAGACTTGTTGGTTCATTCCAAGCTCCAGTATCAAACTTTGCTTATTTAATTAAGAACATCGTTGATAAAAGAGTTGAAGATGGAGAAGAAAATGTACAACCAGTAGAAGCTGCTGCAGAAGTAGCTGAAGAAAAAGTAGAAGAAACTGTTGAAGCGCCAGCAGAAGCTGAAGCGCCTGCAGAAGAAGCATAGTAATCGGAGGTGTATTATGAACAAAGAGCAAATTATTGAAGCAATTAAGGAAATGACTGTATTAGAATTAAATGAGTTAGTTAAAGCATGTGAAGAAGAGTTTGGCGTATCTGCTGCTGCTCCTGTAGTTATGGCTGCTGGTGGTGGAGAAGCTGCTGCTGCTGATGAAAAGACTGAGTTCGACGTAGTATTAGCTAACGCTGGCGCTAAGAAGATTGGTGTTATCAAGGTTGTTAGAGAAATCACTGGTTTAGGTCTTAAAGAAGCAAAAGCATTAGTTGATGGTGCTCCAAATGCAATTAAAGAAGGCGTAGCTAAAGAAGAAGCTGAAGCTATGAAAGCTAAATTAGAAGAAGCTGGAGCTGCTGTAGAGCTTAAGTAATCTAAAAAGCATTCACAAAAATGGATTTCTTTTGAAATCCATTTTTTTCTATGTTGAGAAACCCTGTTTAAAACTTATGTTTAGAGCTTTATGACAGAGGTATAATAAAAACGAAAAAAAGATTGACGAACTATACGATTTATGTTATAGTTTTAAAATGGCATAAGTAGCGATATGTATTTTTGAATGTAAAAATAACAAAAATACAGAATCGGCTTTTTGTCGTGTTTTCAAACGTATAG
>NZ_JAEKNT010000044.1 GCF_016406725.1 Sphaerochaeta sp. S2
CTTGTAGACCATCCATCATCCTACCGAAAATCTGTACCAGCTGCCATGTTGCCTTTGTGCCAGCCAGCAACGGTTCCTTGGTATCTTGGAAATCACGGTTGTAACCGGAGGGGAGGCTCCTGATAATCGATTTTACCCTTGCCGCGCAACTGGAAACCACTGAGGAACGACTTCTTGCAAGTTCAAGTCCATCTGGATTCTTCTTCTGTGGCATGATGGAAGAACCTGTACAGAGCTCCTTGGGAAGGGAGAAATACCCAAATTCAGGAAGGGTGAACAGGATCAAGTCCTGGGCAAGCTTGCTTAGGGTAAGTGCAATATAATCACAACCATCGAGAAGGATTGCCTCAAACTTACCCCTGCTGTTGTTTGCATACAGGACATTGTTTTGCACACGGGTGAAGCCCATCTGCTCGGCGGTGAATTGCCTGTCCAACGGCAAAGGAACTCCATAACTGGCTGCAGAGCCAAGAGGGCTCTGATCGAACAGCCAAGAGAGGTGCATCATATGCTGTGCCTCATCATAGAGCTCCTCAGCATAGCTTGCTGCCCAGAGCCCAAGGGAAGATGGCATGGCAATCTGCATATGGGTGCGCCCAGGCATGGGAACCTCTGCATACTTCTCTGCGAATGAGAGCAGAGTCTCACAGAGCTCTCCGGTAGCCCTGCAGAGCTTTAGGGTGAATTCACGCATCCAAATTCTCAGGGCAGTCTGTACCTGGTCATTCCTACTCCGTCCTGTATGAATTTTCTTCCCCACTTCACCATATTCATCGGTCAGGAAGCCCTCGATAGCCGTATGGCAATCTTCATTTTCTTTCGTAATGGGAAATGAGTCTTCCATCTTAAGGGAAATGATTTTTTTCAAACCCTCTTCCAATGATGCAAGTTCCTCTGCATCCAGGATTCCTATATGATGCAATCCTCGTGCATGAGCGATAGAACCTAGGCAATCGGCGATAACCAGTTGCTGGTCCAGAATGTAATCGTTGCTGACGGTGAATTCCTCCATCAAGGAATCGAGTGAATAATCTTTCTGCCAAAGCTTGGACATCTGTGTGCAGCCTCCATGAATGAGGAAAGTCTATTGGCTATCACCATGCCTGTCAATTGAAGCAAAGACACATCATTCATGACTTCTGTACTATGAGATATTTAGTACTTGCCATATTACTTACCATTTTTCTCTGCATTGGATGTGGGTGCGACCACCAAGGCCCTAGTCCCATCAATCTACTGAGTGCAGTAGACAGTACGCCACCTACCCTGCTGGCAATAAGCTCTCTCGACCAGTATTCTGCACTTCTTCTCTTTGATGAACCCATTAATGAGCATGAAGTCCTCCTCCAAACAAGAGGAAATGGGATTGCAAGCAAGCTGGTAGAACGTGCTTCCCTGACCATTACTTTCAAGGAGGCTATGAGTCTGGGTGAATCGCTCCCACTGGAAGGAAGAGTCGAGGACCACAGAGGCAACAGTGCCAGTTTCTCCCTCCTGCTCTGGGCAAAAAACACCAATCCCCCCTCCCTCTTGATCAACGAAATCTCTACCAAGGGGTCCGAGAACAACCCTGACCGAGTGGAAATATTCGTGACCAAGCGGGGAAATCTTGGAGGGGTAACCTTATTTGCAGGAACCGAACAGGAGTACACAGACCGAATCATCTTCCCTGAGGTATGGGTCGAGCGAGGGGATTACCTCGTGGTTGCCTTCTCCAAAGGAGAAATAGCTACTGGGACATACCGCTCAGAAAGCCAGGCAGGATTGAGTGCAAACAATGGATGCTTGACACTAGCGGTAAGTCCGCAGTGGGATGGGACTTTACTTGATGCAGCCATATGGGGGAACCATACCACACAAACCCATGAGGGGTTTGGATCAAGGACACTTCTAGAACAAGTGCAGTATCTCGCAGAGAATGGACATTGGAACAGCAGGGATGCTGGAGGATCCATCAACAGTAGTGACAGCACTGCCACCAGGACCATGTGCAGAGACACGCAGAAAGATACAAATAGCTTGGATGACTGGTATATTTGCGCTACGCGTAACGCATCATTCGGTAAAAGGAATGCAGAGGAACGCTACCAGGATTGATGGGGAGTTGCCTCCCCATCTCATTACAGATGTTGTTTGACGAATCCTTCAATTACCGAAAGGGAGGCTGCACCCATTCTCTGGTCAACCACCTCTCCATCCTTGAAAAGCATCAAGGTGGGAATTGAATTTACATTGAACATGTTTGCGAGACTTCCTGCCTCGTCCACGTTCACTTTCGCGACTTTCAGGGTATCTGCATACTTTTGTGCGAGCTGCGATACCGCTGGTCCGATCATTTTACAGGGACCACACCAAGGGGCCCAGAAATCCACCAATACCAGCTTGTCAGCCTGGAGTATTTCCTCTTTGAAGTTGTCGTCAGTTACGATCATTTCACTCATTGGTTTTGCTCCTCATCTAGCTAGCATAGTATCGGCAAATGGACAAAAAAGAAAGGGAGAATCCTTACAATCAACTCCAGTGGAATGCGACCGCCCTGCGTTCAATGATCTTGTCATCGAAAACCAGGTCAGCAGCTCCTCCCGCAAGGGACTGGCAGACGAGCAGTGGCAGCAGATGCTCCTCCCTTGGGTGACAATATCTGGCATAGGGAGCTCTCTCCCACTGTATCAATGCCTGCTTCCTGTTCTGGATTGCAGTCTCCATACAGCAAGTCTCAATGAGGAAGTCCTGGAATGCATGGTTTTGTTCATCATCCTCCCTCCAGAATTGCCGCATGTTATGAAACGAAAACCCTGAACCAAGAAAGAGAATATCTTCATCGAGCAATGGCCTGAGTTTTTCACCCAGCCTCCAGTGTTCAGCAGCTGAAAGGGAAGAGAGAAGTGAGAGCTGTATGGTGGGAATAGAGGCATCTGGATACATCAGGCTGAGTGGAATGAACATCCCATGGTCAAAACCACGTTTCTCATCCAAGACAGCGTTACCGAGCAGATCTGCGATCTTCT
The DNA here is from genome assembly GCF_016406725.1 of Sphaerochaeta sp. S2. Classification (GTDB taxonomy): domain Bacteria; phylum Spirochaetota; class Spirochaetia; order Sphaerochaetales; family Sphaerochaetaceae; genus Sphaerochaeta. The sequence goes on from NZ_JAEKNT010000044.1 coordinate 3,009, forward strand.
TGGCGAGAGCAGGACTACCCATAGCTGGGTAGGTAATCTCATATGCCTCTTTAGGAAAGCCATAATAGTCATATACCAATGGAGGGATTGGGGAAGCGGTAAGTGTGGGTATCTCTTCCTCCCAATGAGCACTCACCACGACGATGGCCTTTGGCCGTGGCAGATCTTCTCCAAGCTGTCTCATGAACCGTACCATCGCTCTATGAGAAGGGTCACCCAAGAGGGGAAGGGGCCCCCCACCGTGAGAAAGATAGACAACGTTCGCTTTCATCCATATCCTCCCTTGCCCTGCCAGTATACAACAGGATAGTACATAAGGACAGCAAACCAGTAGGACCTTATGAACGCGAGAAGAACATAAGATTACGGTCAATGATCGTATAGCCACAGGAGAGTATGTTTTTCGCTATCCAGGCAATTGTCTCCTCATGGTAGAAAAACACGTGGGTGGCATCATTCTTGTAATGCCAGCGATCAAAGTCGATATGGTCGGGAATCAACGTAGTCCTACAATACAAGGTTCCTCTTGGTTCCAACAATCCCAAGAGTTGGCAAAATGCTGTCTTGGGATTATGGAAGTGCTCGATTACCTCACAGGCAACAATGAAGCGATACTGCGCTTCCAATACAGACAGATCGGGGTGAAAAAATGGATCGTAGAGATACATGTTGTACCCCCTCTCTTGAAGCATGTGAGAGATAACAGGCCCACTCCCGGCTCCAAAATCCAGTCCCCTATGAGAAGGGTTCTGTCTTGATTCGATCAGATTCACCAAAGGCCGTACAAAATTCTGATATCGGGGATCATGCACATCATTATTATGCCCAAGATAGAAATCCCATTCCTCTTTTGGACCAAGTAACTGGTCCCGATCCATGGAAATACCCTTACAAATGGGGCAATGGGCATAGGACGACGGGCCAGCTTGTATCAAGGGAATTGCTGGATAGTGGCAAAGGGGGCAATCTTGGGTTCTGTGCATGCCCCACCCTACCATAATCAGGGTTCCCTGTCATTGGGAGACAAGCTTGGAAAACCTTCTTCGCTTTGCCAGAACATTAAGCTGTTGGTGTGTGCATTTGAGTTCATTTCCATCTCAAAGATTTTCACTATGCATCTTGCTCATGATACATCAACCACACTCGAAAGAAAGGTATGATACAGCAGAATTTGCGTGCTACACTATATACAGGCTATGAGAGAAACAGATACTTGAAAACAAGCTGACTGGAACCAAGGAGCAAATACCGTGCCCAAGAAGACTGACACAAATAACAACGTGAAACGAACCAAGAAATCCACACGAACACAAAAAACAAAGGGTAAAGTGATAGAG
>NZ_JAEKNT010000045.1 GCF_016406725.1 Sphaerochaeta sp. S2
GTCTAAGTGAGCTGGCATTCAGCGCAAGCCCAGTGCTCGACCGTTTGGAATCAGTAGCACAGGGAACATACAATCATTGCAGAAACGTGGCTGACCTGAGCTTCAATGCAGCTCGCTCAATTGGAGCAAATGCCATGCTCGCTCGAGTAGGTGGGATGTATCATGATATTGGGAAGGCTGACCATCCTGAATACTTCATCGAGAACCAGAGTGGGGAAAACAAGCATGATGAAATCAAACCATCCCTCTCTGCGGCAATCATCAAGAGCCATGTGAAGCTTGGATTGGAGAAGGGAAGGGAGGCAGGTCTTCCTCAGGAAGTCCTGGATATCATCAGCCAACACCATGGCAATGATATCATCCAATTCTTCTACAATGAGGCAAAGAACCAGGTACAAGCTGCGGGAATGGATGTAAAAGAGGATGATTTCAAATACAATGGGAATCCACCAGCTTTTCCCGAATCTGCCATTGTGATGCTTGCTGATTGCGTGGAAGCTGCCAGCCGGACCTTGAAACGGCCAAACCACTCTAAGTATGAAAAATTGGTACACTCGCTTATCATGGGAAAATTGGAGAGGGACCAACTCAAGAACAGCCAACTCTCCCTTACGGACCTTGATCAGATAGAGGATGCATTTGTGCAAACATTGCTTGGACGCGATCATCGCCGTATCGAATATCCATCGGAGCAGAAAGGATAACCAGGACAATGAATACATATTATATCGATGTTTCCTATGAGGATGAGCAGTATGCAAAACAGGCACCCTCACAGATGGTTGTTGAACATCTGGAAAAGGTGCTCGCACTGCTTGGACAGCCAAGCTGTGAATGTTCTGTTAGCTTTGTCAGTGATGATACCATTCAGGATCTGAATAGGACGTATCGGGATAAGGACGAACCTACAGATATCCTCTCTTTCGTTCAGGAGGAAGATGTAGAAGATTTTTCTTGGCCTGAAGTACAAGTAGGATTGATTGATGGTCCGCCAGAGGAAATCAGGGTACTGGGAGACATGGTAATCTCTCTTGATGCCTTGAAAAGAAATGCACTATCCTTTAGTGTAGAACCAGATGAAGAGTTGTTTCGGCTCTTGATCCATGGCTTGCTTCACCTTCTTGGTGAAGATCATTCCAGCAATGATGCTGATGAGCCGATGTTGATCAAGCAAGAGAAACTTCTCCATCAATTGAGGGGGAGCAAACGTTGAGCTTGCCATGGAAAAGTCTGTTCAAGAAACGCTCTGACAATCGTGAGGAACGATTTAAAGCAGAGTTGGAAGAGCGGCAGACGATGATCGAGGGCATTCAGGAACTGCGGGATAAGACGGTCAAGGAGATTATGATTCCCCGGGTCGATGTCCAGTTTATCAGTAGTGATATCACGATTGATGAGTTGTATGGGATTATTCAGGAACAAGGGTACTCCCGTTATCCAGTATATGAGCAGACAATAGACAATATTGTTGGTGTTTTGTATGCTAAGGACATCATTCGTAATGGCATAGACAATGTGTTTGATGCCAAGACACTGATGAGACAGCCGTATTTTATTCCTGAAAGCAAGCA
>NZ_JAEKNT010000046.1 GCF_016406725.1 Sphaerochaeta sp. S2
CGATACAGAGCAACTCCCATTACCCATAAATAACCATCCGATCATCGACCTCTTCAGTGCTGAAACCGCCTCAACGCTTGCACAGGTCTACTCCTTGCTGAAACCGGACCTTGATGCAACAACCCCCATCATCTCAGAGCGTATTGAGAGAGAACTTGAAAGAAGAATACTCACCCCCTATCTTACCACCCACTTCTGGTGGATGGGAAATGGGGATGAACCAATGAACAACTGGACTGCGTGGTGTACACAAAATGTACTGCTTACTGCATTTCTGACTCCTGTCGACAAGGAAGACCAGCAACACATAGCAGAAAAGGCTCTTTGCAGCCTGGACTGTTTTCTCAAGGACTATGGGGAAGATGGATGTTGCAGCGAGGGAGCACAATACTACCGTCATGCAGCCCTCTGCCTCTACCTCTCTCTCGACATATTGAACAGAGTCACCGATTTCCAGTTTGAAGGTCTGCTAAGAGAACTGAAGATACAAAACATGGCCTCCTTCATCCGTCATATTCATGCACAAGGACCATACTATTTCAACTTCTCCGATTGCTCTGCCCTTGCTGGTCCCTGCTCAGTCAGGGAATATCTCTTTGCGCAGGCTGTAGATGATCCTTTTCTAGCCTCCTTTGCAAAACATTCGGCACATTTGCGAAAAAAACAGGAGAGAGACCTTCCACAGGAGATCAACCTCACCTATCGGTTGCTTGAACTACTGGGAATTACAGAGGAAGAGCCATTGCCTTCCCTGAAGGAAGAGGACCACTACTATCCAAGCGTAGGTATCTGGATAAGCCGTGATAAGCATCTTGCCTTGGCGGTCAAAGCTGGAGGAAATGATGACAGCCACAACCATAATGACACAGGCAGTGTAACCCTATACAAGGATGGATTTCCCATTCTCATTGACATCGGTGTAGAGGATTACACCAAACAGACTTTCAGCCAAGATCGGTACTCCATCTGGACCATGCGCTCGACCTATCATAATGTGACCAACTTCCCCCCATACGAACAGCAAGCGGGAAAAGCATACCGTTGTACCGTTGAAGAAGTGGCAACAGGGCGAATTGTCATGGAGTTAGCTCATTGCTATCCAGAAGCAGCTGGATTGGGATCCTACAGACGAACCGTAACTCATGAAAAAAATGGTGGAATTACCATCCTGGAACAAGTGAAAGGGAAAACCGCCCCTGTCCTGACCCTGATGTGCGCCATGCAGCCGGCCATAGAGGGAAAGATAATCCATTTTGGTGATACGGCCACAATGCAATGCAACGCAGATAATCTGGAGATTACCTGTGAATCGATCACAGTGGAAGATAAGCGATTACGTACAGTATGGCCTAAGGTTATCTACCGGCTGCTCCTTGGCTATACCAAAGAGCTCTCTCTTCACATAGAATAAGGAGCAGAGATCCATGGCATCAACGCTGGAGTATGTAGAGTTTATTTGTAATCAGATTGACGAAGAGTGGCACCCCAGTTACCGGAAAATGTTTGGGGATTACTTTGTATATATACGAAACAAGCCGATCATATTGGTCTGTGACGATGTTGCGTATGTCAAGAAACTTCCCTGCATCGAGCCTATGATGAAGGATGCAGATTCCAATATTCCCTTTCAAGGGGCCAATGAGTGGTACATTCTTGATATCGAGGACCGCGTCTTGGTGGATGAAGTGGTTTCTGCATTGGAGAAGGTAAGCACGGTTCCACAGAAACGCAAACGAAAGAAGGCTCCTTGAGACAATCCCCCATGACACATAAGGAATGGTTGAGCATTTGATAGGTTTTGCTTCTACGATTATTCTATTTCTTCTTTCTTTATATGGTTTTATATATAACCTTCCTAGTTTTTTATACATTTTTTGTTTGACACCGTACTCACTCTGGGTTACAGTTGTTGTTAGATAAAATAATTGGAGGCAATATGGCCACAGTACAACTCAAAAACATCTCTAAGGTGTATGACGGTGGAGTCAAGGCTGTTGACAATGTCAACATCGAAGTCCAAGACCGACAGTTTGTCGTTCTCGTCGGACCTTCAGGTTGTGGAAAATCCACAACACTCCGCATGGTCGCTGGTTTGGAAGATATCACCAGCGGTGAACTCTACATTGACGGCAACCTCGTCAACGACGTTCCCCCAAAGGACAGAGACATTGCAATGGTATTCCAGAACTATGCTCTCTATCCC
>NZ_JAEKNT010000047.1 GCF_016406725.1 Sphaerochaeta sp. S2
GTGTAACAATCCTGCAAGAACACCTATTACTGGACCATATGCCCCAGCTATTGGTGCAATGGTTGTTGAGAATAATATTGATATTATAATACCCGTTGAGGATAAATCTAAACCTAATAGAACAGCACCTAACATAACACCAAACATAACCGGAATGGTATTTTTAGGATGCTTACCGAAGGCTGAAAAACCTGCCACAGTAAAAATAGCCGCTAATACTGGGCCATTCAATACACCACCTAAGGCAGAAACTAGCACCACAGAAGCCATGCCCATGATACCAATGTTAAAGAATGTAACACCATATCCCATCAAGTAAGTGAAATCTGTTACTGTACGTCCAGTATACTTGAATATCTTCGGGTATGATTTAATACTACTTTTGTTGATATAAAGTCCAATGCCTATAAAGCTTATGAAGATAACTGACAACAGTATCTTTATATGATGATCTTGCTCTAAGTACAAAATACTCACAGGTTCTATGTCTGCATGTAAAGTTCTTATAATACTTGTAAACACTGTACCGATTATACCGGCAGTAAATCCGATATTATAGAGATTATAACCGTCATGAAACTTTAGCATATGAGCTGATAAGGGTGCGATAACAAATCCTATTAATACTCCGACTCCAAATCCTACGAAAAGGTTATATGGCGAAGCGATGATTTCAGCAAACATCAATTCACTGATAATTGGTGATAAACCCGTTGAGAACATAATAACAACAATAACATCTCTCATATGGATTTTTTGGTTCTTAGCGTAGAGATAACCTCCAATGTAAAGCGGTAAAATATTGATAAGATTCTTACCAAAGAACGAAAAGCCTAGCATGGTCATAAATGCTGCTATCAGTAAACCATTGATTCTCATTTTAAATTTTTTAATAAGAATAATATTGATAATACCAATGATTCCTGCATTCAGAAAGGCTGCACCGATACCACCTAGTTCCATAAAATCTGTCACTAAAATTGTAGGTGATTTAGCAATCTTTACCAAACCAGTCAGCAAACTCTTATCATTAACAATAAGTGAGAATATCAGGAATAAGACAGGTACAATCATAAGAATATTGAGTATATGATGCTTATGTACTTCTC
>NZ_JAEKNT010000048.1 GCF_016406725.1 Sphaerochaeta sp. S2
ATCATGGTCATGGCAACCATTCGGACCATGGCAACCATTCGGACCATGGCAACCATTCGGACCATGGCAACCATGCGGACCATAGCAACCATTCGGACCATGGCAATCATTCGGACCATGGCAATCATTCGGACCATGGCAATCATTCGGACCATGGCAATCATTCGGTCCATGGCAACCATGCGGACCACCATCCAATGATGATAAAGGACTTTCGCTACATGTTCTATTTCAGCTTGTTACTCACGTTACCCATCCTTGCGCTTACGCCGTTGATCAAGGACCTCACTGGTTTTGGATGGACGTTCCCGAGGGCAGACTATGTCGTATTCCTTTTGGCTACGATTCTGTATTTCGTAGGAGGTTGGCCTTTCCTTTCCGGTTTGGTGAAGGAGTTGAAGGAAAAATCTCCGGGGATGATGACACTAATAGGCATGGCTATCACAGTAGCCTACGGATATAGTACTGCTGTTACCTTCGGTCTTCCAGGGATGCCCTTCTACTGGGAACTTGCAACCTTGATCGCCATCATGCTTGCGGGACACTGGATAGAAATGACCAGCGTCGTAGGCGCATCGGCGGCATTGGAAAAACTGGCCCGCCTCATGCCATCGGAAGCCCACAGGAAAGAAGGGGAAACAATCAAGGACATACCACTCAGTCATGTTGAGAATGGCGATCTCCTTATAGTAAAACCTGGGGAGAAAATTCCCGCCGACGGCCGGATCCACGAAGGTGCCGGGTATGTCGATGAATCAATGCTCACAGGGGAATCGCGTCCGGTCCGACGCGAGAAGGGAGACAGGCTCATCGGCGGGTCGATCAATGGTGATTCCAGCATCACCATCAAGGTTGATGGAGTCGGAGAACATGCATATCTGTCGAAGATAATCACCATGGTCCGCGAGGCACAACAAGTCAAATCAAAGACACAGAAGTTGAGCGACCGGGCAGCCCGTTACCTGACCATAGCGGCAATCACCATTGGAATTGCCACCTTGGTCAGCTGGCTACTTGTCGGCTACGACCTGCAGTTCGCCATCACACGAATGGCCACCGTTATGATCATCACCTGCCCCCACGCACTTGGATTGGCCATTCCCCTTGTGGTTTCTGTCTCAACTGCCAAATCTGCACAACACGGATTGCTCATCCGAAATCGGACAGCATTTGAGCAGGCTCGAAAAATCGATACCATTGTGTTCGATAAGACGGGCACGCTCACAAAGGGTACTTTCACGGTGACCGATGTGACATCGACCTACACGGGGACCTATTCGAAAATGGAGGTGTTGCGATTGGCAGCATCTGTTGAAGCACATTCGGAGCATCCTATCGGGAAAAGCATCGTTGGACATGCAACCGCCCAAGGCCTTGAATTGTCCTCTGTGGACGAAGTCTCGGCAATCAAGGGGAAGGGCATCGGCGGGAACGTCGATGGTTCGGCAATTCTGGTTACCAGCCCTTCCCATGCACGTCAACTCGGCATCGACATCCCTTCTGCCAAGGACGAACAGGCTGTAACCCGTGTTTTTGTCCTGGTGGAAAAGCGGTTGATTGGCTCTATCACCCTCAGTGATACGGTGCGTCCAGAGTCCCATGGCGCCATCAAGACGCTGCAATCAATGGGCATAGCCTGCTGGATGCTCACTGGAGACAACGAAGCGACCGCCCGTGCCGTTTCCGAGGAATTGGGCATGAATGGCTACTTTGCCGAGGTGTTGCCCGATGAGAAGCAACAGAAGATCAAGGAACTGCAGAAGAAGGGCTCATTCGTGGCGATGACAGGAGACGGCGTGAATGATTCTCCTGCCCTGGCGCAAGCCGATGTCGGGATTGCCATCGGGTCGGGAACCGATGTGGCGGCGTCCACCGCCGATATCGTGTTGGTGGATTCAAATCCACAGGATATCGTGACGCTCATCAGGTTCGGAAAAGCCACCTATCGCAAGATGATCCAGAACCTGGTGTGGGCTACTGCATACAATGTGTTTGCCATTCCTCTTGCCGCGGGAGTTCTGCACTTCACCGGGTTCATCCTGCAACCGGAGGTGGGTGCCGTCCTGATGACCTTGTCCACGGTGGTGGTTGCAATCAACGCCCGGTTGCTAAAAGTACCGAAGCAAGCGGGCTGATCCTTTCCTGATCTCGCTCAACCTTGCCGCTGGGACGGGCAACGGTGAAGATCAGGTAAAGAATTCAGGGGAACTCTTTGCAGATACGCGGCATTGCTTTACATTGACTACACACCCCCTCGGGGGTGTGGGAGGTTAAAAATGATGATATTTGGAATCCTTGGGACCCTCTTGATAATGTATCTGTTGTTCAGAACGGATATGTTCGGTAGAAAAGATGATTCCTTCCGTAAAGGAACCGATGAGGCGCTCGAAGCGCTCAGTAAGCGATATGCACAAGGGACCCTCTCACGGGAGGAATACCTCAGCATGAGAGAAGACATCTCGAATTGATGATGGAGGAATGGTATGCACGGCTTATATTACGGTCTTGGCAATGTCGGCGGATGCGGTTGGTTCGGGTCCGACTGGTGGTCCCGGGGGATGATGATCGGATTGTTGCTCATTGGGGTGACGGTCGTCGTGCTTCTTGCGGTGCATCTCTCACATCGGAACAGGTCCAATTCTGGCAGTTTGGAGGCAATCGCGCTACTTAAAAACAGATATGCCGATGGTGAGATCGATCGCGAGCTGTTTGAGAAGATGAAGAAAGACCTTCGTTGAAGAGGATCTTGCCAATTTGGAAATTGTATTTGAGATGATCAAGAAGAGATATGCCCCACGTGATATCACCTGGGAAGAGTTCGACTCGATGAAGAGAAATCTTTCGTAGAAGGAGACAACAAATTGAAGAAAATATTCGTAATAACCTTGAGTATCATGTTCCTGATCGTGGGAACAACACTCTGGGCGCAGGAAGAAGAAGGACACGGCAGAACTGCCGACGTGATCCTCAACGAAATCAAACAGGTGCAAGGCGTGACAAGTATCACGCTCATCGATCCCGACCTGATACGTCCGGCTCTACTTGAGGAACTGGGTGATGCGGTCATGGATCTCATGATCGCCGATGAAGAGCGACACGAATGGATGGATGAGATGATGGGAGGAGAAGGATCCGAGCAACTAGCATCGACCCACCGTTGGATTGCCTACAACTACCTCCAGAACGACGGGAAGCTCGACACGTGGGGACCCGGCATGGGCGGATACGGCTTTATGGGACCGGGAATGATGGGAGGTTGGAGCCGTAACGCGCGTTACAACCCCACCTCATCCAACTATGGATGGGGCTATGGTCCCGGTAGCATGATGGGCTGGTCAGGCAATTGGTGGAGCTGGATCGCGATTATCGTGATACTTGTTGTCATTGCAGTTGTTGTAGTCGCTCTCGTACGGTCTCGCCGAAGTGGCCCCGACAGTTCCAGCGATGTCCTGGAAATTCTTCGCAGCCGCTACGCCGAAGGCAAGATTACCCGCGAGGAGTATCAGCGGATGTCGAAAGAGCTGAAAGAGTAGAATAAGGAAGTCCGATTGCCGGCATGGGTGCCGCCAATCGGATATTTTTTTCTGCAAAAGCCTTTATTCCGATGGATATCTCCCATATACTGGAAGGCGAGAAATAATCGGGAGGTCCTGTATGAACAATTCTCAAAAGAATGGGGACAGTATCCATGTATCCGTCTGTACCGGTACCAACTGCGCGTTCCGAGGAGCTTCCCAGCTTGTGGAAGCTTTACGCGCCGAGAAGGATATCCAGGAACATTGCATCATCGACGAGATGTCCTGTCCCAATAAAGTCTGCGATCACTCGAGGAGATCTCCTGTTGTGAAAATCGATGGCGATTATATTCTCGAGGCGAAACTGGAAGCGATCATGGACGATGTGCATACCCGAATAGAGAAGAAGCGGGAGGCAAAGCCATGAGTGAGATCGGCGTAAAACGGGTATTTGAACGGATGCGGGGAATCTATACTCCTGTGACCGATCTCCGTAGGCGGTTGCTCATGGAGACAGTACGATTCATACTTGACGGAAAGAAACCCTCGGAAATAGAGTCCCTCCCATTCAGTATCATCGAAATGGGAAACCCGATGTACCGTTGCTGTTCATACCGGGAACTTTCCATCGTGAAGCAACGTCTCAGGTTGGCCTTCGGCCTGCCGCTTGTGGAGGAACGGGAG
>NZ_JAEKNT010000049.1 GCF_016406725.1 Sphaerochaeta sp. S2
GATTTGAAGGTTCTGAAAGACTTCTTTTGGTTGCACATGCTATAGAAGAACTAAAAACAATTTGTACATGTGGCAAGAAAGCTACTTTGAATGGTAGAAAAATTAATGGCAACTATGTGTTTGAAGGCGAACAGGTAGCTATTGATGGAGAAAATCATGTGGAATACCAGTCACTTTGTACAGAATGTTATTTTAAATATCGAGGTGAATTAAATGGCTAAAAAATCAGAATATACTTCAATTGGTGGTCAGGCTCTGATTGAAGGCATTATGATGCGAGGTAAAAATAAAATCGCAATCGTAGTGAGAAAACCGGATGGTGAATTAGAAGTAAAAGTAGATGAGATAAAGGAAAACTTTTTAACGAAGTTTTCAAAGTTACCAATATTAAGAGGTATCTTTGCATTTATAGCTTCGATGATTATCGGTATAAAAGCATTAAACTACTCTGCAGAGTTTTATGATGATGAAAGTATAGAGAAGGGCAAATTTGATCTTTGGGTGGAAAAAAAGTTTGGTGATAAAGCAGACGGTATTTTTGTAGCGATCTCAATGATCTTTGCACTGGCAATTACGTTGTTGTTTTTTATAATTCTTCCAGCTTTTGTGAGTAATGGTTTAAGTAATTTTTTTGAAAGTAAATTACTATTAAGCTTACTTGAAGGTATTTTCAAGTTTACTTTATTCCTTGGTTATATCTTTGCAATATCTAAAATGAAAGAAGTAAAAAGAGTATTTGAATATCATGGTGCAGAACATAAGACCATTAGATGTTATGAAGCAAAAGTAGAGCTTACACCCGAGAATGCTGAAAAATTTTCCAGACTACATCCAAGATGCGGGACATCTTTCTTGCTGATCGTTGTCGTTTTAAGTATTGTTATTTTCTCATTTCTAGGGAATTTCGGTGCGCCACTAGTTAGAGCGGGATTAAAACTAATCTTTATGCCATTGGTAGCAGGACTAGCTTATGAGGTTATTCGATATGCTGGTAAACATGATTCAATTATTGTTGATATCATTTCTTGGCCTGGTATGATGATGCAAAAGCTGACAACAGCTGAACCGGATTTGGGACAACTGGAAGTTGCAATTGTATCATTAAAAGCAGTTTTAGAAGAGGAAAAAGTAGAAAATGCAATCAATTAATGCTATATTAAGGTACGGTGAAGCTTTTTTAAAGGAGTTTACACCGGATTACCTAATAGATGCAAAGTTATTATTAGAACATACAATAGGAAAAGATAGTATTTATCTTTTTATGAATAAAGATGAGCTTTTGGAAGAAGATTTAATCGCTACTTATAAAGGCTTCCTAGAACGCAGAAAAACTGGTGAACCATTACAATATATTGTGGGGCATCAGTCTTTTATGGGTTTAGAGTTTCTTGTAAGACCAGGTGTTTTGATTCCTAGAAGTGATACCGAGGTGTTGGTTGAAAAGGTTATTGAAGCAATGGATGTACCATCGCCAAGGCTTTTAGATATTGGTACTGGTAGTGGTGCCATTCACATTGCACTTGCTTCATACATTAAAGAAGCCAGCTGTGTCACGGTTGATATATCAAAAGAAGCAATTGCAATTGCCAAAGAAAATGCAAGAAGACTTGACGTATATGATAG
>NZ_JAEKNT010000050.1 GCF_016406725.1 Sphaerochaeta sp. S2
TGGCAAATGTTCCAATCACTACGGTAATGAACACCACTGTTACAGCTAGAAGCAACGGGTGTCGATTTCTCGGCCAAACCACCCCTATGCAAATTCCCAAAGCCAGATACAAAGTCTCAAGCAAAACCAAGGAGAACGAGAGGAGAAAATACAAAGAGAAATCAAATCCTTCAGGTATATTTGCTTCAAGTGCAAAATAGGATGCTATTACATACACAAAACCAACGCTGAGAACTGAGACAATCGCTGCAGCTAGTTTCTCCAGATATACACGACCTCGACTATCGATCTTTGTGTAGATGAAGTCGGTTGACCTCCCGGTAAAATCCTTCGTAATTACAGAAAGTCCCACATGCATGGCCAATACAGCGGCTGCGAGGCTGAAGAACCACCCAGTTATAAATCCGTACAGTCCAATGGGCTTTGACAAGAATTCGGCACTCATACCCACCGCTTGTAAAAATTCGTTTCCCGATACCATCTGTTCCAATTGGGTTCCTGAGTTTGCACCAACACTTCTGCCGATACTTGCAAAGACTGGCATCAGAAGAAAAATCAGTACCACCATCGCAATTGACCACGCTACAGCAAGATTACGCATTTGTCGTAATTCATATTTGAAAATGATCATCTTCAACCTCCTACCGGTAATAGTGGAGCAAAATCTCCTCAAGCACCGGTTCTTGGATGAAGACATCCTGAAGGTGCAAAGAACCCAGCCTCTCCAATAATTCAACAACTTCACCACGATAGATGAAAGAAGCCTCATTATCGTGAATTTGTAGGTCGGCAACACCGTGAAAATTTAATAGTTCCTCGTTAAGTTCGCCATCGCTCGCAAGAGAAACCTTTTTATATCCGTTCCTTCTGAGATCATAGATACTTGGAATATCTATGACTTTCCCCTCTTTTATGATGGCAACCCTGTCACAGATTTTCTGAACCTCGCTCAGGACATGAGTGGAAAACAATATAGTAACACCTCGTTGTTTCTCTTCTGTGAGCATCTCGAAAAAAGTTTGTTGTACAAGGGGGTCCAAACCGCTGGTCGGTTCATCGAGTATCAGTAACTTGGGCGAGTGCAACATCGCCGCCACAATACCAACTTTTTTCTTATTCCCTAAAGAAAGATTTTCGATTCTTCTGTTCAAGTCGAGTTCGAGCCGTTCCGATAATTCCTTAATTCTCGGGTTATTTTTCTTTCCATAGAGCTCAGATGCATACCCAAGAAATTCACGAACTCGCATCCGCTCGTAGAAGCTCGACTCGCCTGCGAGATATCCGATGTTATGAGCAATCTCCGGAGCATACTCAATGCAATCTTTGCCAAAGATTTTTGCACTTCCCGAGGAAGGTCGTATAAGAGCCATCAATGTACGGATTGTAGTGGATTTGCCGGCACCATTGGGACCAATGAACCCAAAGACCTCTCCCTCGTTAACCGAAAAGCTGACATCTTCTATTCCCCTATCCTTACCATAATATTTGGCAAGGGATTCTATCTCTATCACTGCTTTTCCCATTGAAATTCCTCCTTGTATAACACTCTTTTCAATAGCCTAAGAACTTCTGCAAATTGGTCTTTCGCCTTCTGTAAATCAGATCCATGATCAAATGAAGTACTTCTTGAGAATCCTTCTGCCATCCATACAAACATCCGTAACACCACTACAGGATCAACTTCTTCTTTGAATTTGGAAAGATCAACTTCCGAGAACGCATAGTGGCTCTGGAAGGACGATGCATGTTCTTTGTATTTATGCAACTCTTGAGTAATCTCAGGATCAGCTTCGGAGAGCATAGTCCTAAGG
>NZ_JAEKNT010000051.1 GCF_016406725.1 Sphaerochaeta sp. S2
GCGTCAGATACTCCGATCGTGATAACACTTGGAGCCGGTGAGTACATTTTGCCAAAAGATGTCACAATTGAATCAGAGGTGACGCTTGTTGGGAAGGGTGTTGAATCTACCATAATCACTTATGGCTCTGGCACCAGAGATATTGTAGCACCTCTCGCAGTAGATACACCGGTACTTACGATTAATGACGGTGCTGACTTTTCTGCTTCACATTTAACCTTTTCTTATACAGGAAATCTTTTAAACGCAAATGTAGTGGAAGTACTCGGAGGTGAGGCTAGCTTTGATAATTGCAAGTTTACTGGAGGTAAAAGAGCATCAGCCGCAACTGAAGAGGGTATTTGGATGGGAAAGGGTTTGCATATTGAAAACGATGCAAATGTTGTAGTAGCTGATTCAGAATTCAGCCAGAATGAGGGTGATGGTATTACTGTACTAGGGAGTTCCTCACTAGCTGTGACAAATTCATTATTTGCACATGATTCTGTGGCTCTTTATACAGACACTTCAGGCACAGTGACCTTGCACGATTCGGAAGTCTGTCTTGAAGAACCTTCGGTAGGAATGTTGTTTCACAATACTAAAGATGTTGTAGTTGCTAACAACATCATTCATAAAAATCAACACGGTGGCATCGTATTTGAAGGTACAAGTACAGGTACTATCCATAACAACCGGATTTTTGAAAATACTGACAGTGAGCTTACAGATGGTCACGGGATACTTCTCTATGACACTTCAGAGGCAACTATTACAAACAATACTATCTATGGGCATGGACAAAAAGGTATTGTTGCTGGAGGAAGCCGGGCTACTATCAGGGATAATGAAATTGATGATAACGGACATTTTGGAATTATTGTGGGAGGCAATTGTCAAGCAATCATAGAAGATAACAGTATTGATAATTCAGGATTACATGGGATTGCTCTTGAAGCTAACTCAACAGCAGAAATTCGTAGGAATACTATTGAAAGTAGTTTTCATTGTGGACTCGTGGTTGAGCCAGGAGCAACCGCTTTAGTGGAGAACAATTCGTTTATCTCCAATACCTCTATTGCAATTTTCTATAAATCAGACACCGTTGGGACGATTAGGAACAATACTATGAGAGATAGTAAGACAGGAATTTATCATAATTCGAATGTCATAATTGAGAACAATAATACATATGAGAATATCATAATGGAAACGTATCCATATCCCCCACCAGAAGATTAATATATTTAAGAAAGGATAAACAACTCTAAGAAAAGAAAGCACAGGAACCCTCTATTATGAAGGTTCCTGTATCTCTATGTTTCTACTTAAACCTATTCAACCTCAATGCATTCAACACTACACAGACACTGGACATCGACATTGCAAATGCTGCAAACATCGGACTGAGTCCAGGGCCTCCGAAGATGGTAAGAACACCTGCTGCAAGAGGAATGCCCAGGGTGTTGTAGAAGAACGCCCAGAACAAGTTCTGGTGGATATTTCTCATCGTTGCCCTTGAGAGTTGGAACGACTTGGTGACATCCTTCAGGTTATTGCGTACCAGAACCACATCAGCAGTCTCCCTGGCAACATCGGTTGCACTACCAACTGCGATACCGACATCAGCCTTGGCAAGGGCTGGGGCATCATTGATGCCATCCCCGACCATAGCTACCTTGCCTTTGCTTGCAAGCTCAGTTATGGCTTCTTCCTTCTGCCCGGGTAGCTGTTCAGCCTTATAGGAATCCACACCGGCAAGCTTTGCAATGGCTCTTGCCGTGCGCTCATTGTCCCCGGTAAGCATAATAGTCTTCAGGCCTGCTTCTCGTAAGGTTTTTACTGCCTCTATGGTCTCTGGTCTCAGGGTATCGGCGACAGCAATGATGCCTATGAACCTGGTATCACTTGCCACCAACAGAGGAGTCTTACCTTGATCACTCAACTGGGCAAGTTGTGCCTCTGTTTTCTCTGTGATGGAAATCTTGTTTTCCTTCATAAGAGTCACATTTCCGATACGGACCACTGCTCCGTCGATGGTTCCCTGGATTCCACTGCCAACCAAGGCCTTGAAATCCTGGGTTTCCAGAAGCGACGTCTTTCTCTCTTTTGCGGCTTCTACCACAGCATGGGAGAGTGGGTGTTCGCTACTGCTCTCCACACTGGCAGCCAGTTGCATGAGAAGATCAGGGTCTTCTCCCAATACATCTGTTACCTTGGGCTTGCCCTCGGTCAACGTACCAGTCTTGTCAAAGATCACTGTCTGCACATCCTTAAGCTGTTCAATCGCTGCAGCATGACGGAACAGTATTCCCAGTTTTGCACCCTTTCCAGTAGAGACCATGATAGCGATAGGGGTAGCAAGACCCAGGCTACAAGGACATGCAATAACTAACACGCTTACCGCCCTCATGATAGCAATATCAAATGGTGTGCCAGCGAGCATCCATGCGAGGAAGGTCAGGACGGAGATACCCATGACGATCGGGACGAATATACCAGAAATTTTGTCGGCAACACGAGCGATCGGGGCCTTTGACCCCTGGGCGTCTTGTACCAAGGTGATGATGGCAGCGAGTGCTGTATCGGCGCCAACCTTTGTTGCTCGGTACTGGAGCGTACCTGTCGTATTCAGTGTAGCTGCATACACCTCACTTCCTAGGACCTTTTCCACGGGAAGGCTTTCCCCAGTCAGGAGAGATTCATCGATGGATGAACTGCCGGAGAGAACCACACCATCAACAGGGAGCTTCTCTCCCGGTTTTACCATGATAATGTCGTCAATCTGCACTTCATCAGCACTGATGATAACCTGCTTTCCTTCTCGCAAGACTGTTGCAGTGGAGGGAGCAAGCT
>NZ_JAEKNT010000052.1 GCF_016406725.1 Sphaerochaeta sp. S2
GAATAGACGTTGGGGAATTGGAGGATCTGGATTACCACCTGCGGTGATAATGTCAATTACCATGGAACCGGAGTCAGATGAAGTGACGAAGAAACTTACCACCACCAATACCCCAAGAACAGAAAGAACTGAAGAGAGCGGGAAGTGTTCCAAAAGAAGGAAGAGAGAAAGTGGAACATTTTCAGTTACCCCTTGGCCGAGATTGCCTCCCTTGAACAGGTCAATATAGAGGGCAGAATTGCCAAATACAGTGATCCACAAGAAGGTAACAAGTGTCGGGATCAAGAGTACTCCCATGAGGAATTCCCTGATGGTCCTGCCCCTGGAAACACGGGCAATAAACATGCCCACAAAGGGAGACCAAGCGATCCACCAAGCCCAGTAGAAGACAGTCCAGTCATTCTGCCAGGATGCATTCTCAAATGTTTCATTCCATGTAGCTATCTCAGCGAACGAAGAGAGATAAGCACCAATATTCTCGACAAACCCGTTTGCAATAAAGAGCGTGGGGCCAAAGACGAATACAAACAACAACAGTGCAAGAGCAAGCCAAATATTGAGCTCTGAAAGTTTTCTAATACCGGCATCAAGACCCCTGACTACTGAGATTGTGGCAATCGTGGTAATCCCTGCTATAAGAAACAGCTGCACAAGAGGGCTCTGCTCGAGACCGGTGAGGTGATTCAGTCCTGCATTGATCTGCTGTACACCAAATCCGAGGGAGGTGGCAACACCAAACAACGTAGCGATGGTTGCCAGGATATCAATCAGATTGCCCCATCCCCCGTTGATCTTCTCACCAAGAATCGGGTAGAAAATCGATCGAATGGATAGTGGTTGTCCCTTGTTGAAACTGAAGAACGCCAAGGCAAGAGCAACCAATGCATAGATTGCCCAAGGATGCAGCCCCCAGTGGAGAAAGGTATACTTCATGGCATTCTGCGCAGCTTCAGCGGCAGAATCAGCAGGTACAGGAGGAACCATGAAATGGAACATCGGCTCGGCTACACCGTAGAAGAGCAGGCCTATTCCCATTCCAGCAGAGAAAAGCATGGCAAACCAACTGAGGGTAGAGAAATCCGGTTCAGCATCGTCCCCACCCAGTCTTATATCCCCATACCGACTGAACATCAGATAAAGCACGAACAATAGGATAATATTTACTGCCAGCGTGAAAAACCAACCAGCGTTGGTTGAGATTCCGTTCAGAAGAGGGTTGAATATATTCCCCAGCATCTCGTTGAAGAATACCGAAACAATGACAAATCCTATGATAAGGGAAGCGGAGGTGAAG
>NZ_JAEKNT010000053.1 GCF_016406725.1 Sphaerochaeta sp. S2
AACTATCGGATATTAAACGCATCGATAGTTCATCGTTCGTTTTTATGTATTCTCCATATTCCTCAGGTGTCATGCCGTTATTTCGTGGAACAAAATTTAATGTATTCAAAAAATGCTCAACCTCAAACGCAGCATTACTTATACGCTCTTCAATCATAAAGTGCGCATCTGGAAATTCACTATATTTGTTAAAAGTGAATTTATGGGTCAAGCCATTTGGCAAGACAATTATATCAATTTCATCGTATCTGATTTTATCTACAGTGAAATTTATTTTAGTGTATTTAGCAGCGCCTTCATCATAGTAGCTTTGCTCCTTATCTTCTTTTGTCTGCCAATTGCCAACATATCGATAACCTTTAATAGCACCATATCGCTCTAATAAATCCGAATCCAATTCTTTACGGTCATTGATTACATAGCCTTCTTGACTTGAGTAAGAGAAAGTTACTAGACTCTCAATAAAATCATCCATCTTTGATAAGTCATATCCATTGTATAAGTACAGATCGTGTTCAATTTCATAATTTTTGTAACCCTCAACACCATTTAAGTGTGATGTCAAGGCATTGTGAAGATAATCATATTGCCCCTGAATGTAAATATCCAAGTAATTAGCATAAGGATTCTCATCAAAGCTAACTCTAACTTCAGCGCCTTCAATGTCTGAAGGTAATTCATACTGAATATCAACAGGTGCAATCTGCAAGCTTGTACCAATAACAGCATATTCAGTTATCCGAAGATACAAATCTCCACCAGAGATAGTTTCATTGGATTTTTGCTTTCCTGCATTATAGGTTGCTTGATTAATTTCTTCAATGGTGTAAAAACCAATATAAACGGCGTAATCATTATAATCGACCACCCAATCATCGGCTGCAAAAGTAAGTTCTAAAACTTTTTCACCATTATAAGGTAAGTGATAACCATAATAAATATACTCACCATACTCATCAAAGTACTCAATGCTGTTAAATAATTTCTCAGACATTGTATCTCCAGTATAATAGTTATCATATGGTTGTATACCATTTATG
>NZ_JAEKNT010000054.1 GCF_016406725.1 Sphaerochaeta sp. S2
ACTTAACTGTAAAACGATCGGTTTCAAATTCCTCAAAGTTATAGCCATAATCCTTCCATCTACCATCTTCATATCTAAATAACAGTGGATACTCAAAAGCAAATGACTCTTGTGCTTCATGTGTCTGCAATATAGTAGCCACAGCAGCTCTATCATCTAACATTTCATAGGATAACAATTGTAACTGAATATTCGTAATCACATCTTTTGTCATTTCATCAAACCATCGTTCCTGTTCATTATAGTAAAAGTCATTTTCGGTTGTGATATCATGCATATAAAGTTTATAATTATCTTCTTCTAACGCTTTTAGCTTGTTATCTAGTATGTCTAATACTGCCTTCTCAAAAGGTATTGCGATATCATTTGTCTCGGATAAATCATACAAACGTATCGTTTCACCTGGTTGAACAATCACTCTGTCATCATTTGCATATGCCTTTGCATGATTGATATCATAAGAATAGTCAGCACTTGTATGGATAGGAATAACAGCACTTGCTTGTATCAGATCAGAAACAGTCATCGCCTCTATATAATCCATGTTATAAAAGCCGTCCATACAAAGCAAAGCATAATCAATGTCCATAGCAGACATCTCTGGCATTTGATCGGTTGTTGAAGTATCTCCTGAATGATAAATAACGATGTCTCCAATTTTAATGACAAAACCACAACTCAAACTTGCACTGTGATTACTATTGTAAGCTGAAACAGCTTCTATTGTGATGTCATCTAACGTATATAAATCACCTGCTCTTATTTTGTTCGGACAGGCTATGATTATGCCTTCTTCTTTTAGTGTTATTTTAGATGTCATGTTATGATCAGAATGTTGGTGACTCACAAGTACCAGATCTGCTGCCTCTTCATAATTAACATAAGAACCTGCATATGGATCTATATAGAGAACACGACCATCACTTATATCGATTCTGACACTGGCGCGTCCAAGATATGTTAAATCCACAGAAAGTCCTTCTACCTCAGAATCAACCTCTTCCAGCAAAGTTTCATTTTCTACAACCGCTTCTAATTGATTGGTACAAGATAACATCAAAAGCACCATCAATATAACAATTCCCAAAAAAACTTTCTTATTTAACATCATCCAACCCCTCTTCCTTGAACCATTTGAGAGTATCTAGC
>NZ_JAEKNT010000055.1 GCF_016406725.1 Sphaerochaeta sp. S2
GAAGGAAAACAGTCACAAATACACGTTCTCAGGAATTTTCTGGACGACATGGAACAGGACACATCAAAGGACTCTGTAATCGAGGATTTGCAGAGGCTCATAAACAGCAAGTCATGCGATTTACGTGAGATTCGAGAAAGCCCCAGAACCAACACTTTTGACTTCGGCAAGGATACGCCAAAGATTGTGAAAAGCATTGCGACAGAGGCTTTCTACAGCGCAATGATGGATCATTCCAATATGGATGCAATTACCACAATCAAACTGGTAAAAGGATTCAAGCATTACCTAGCGGAACTCATTGAGAATCCTAAGGAATCAGAGGCGGTGCGTATTTGCGATGAATGCGGGAAAGTAATAATTGAAGGATATTGCCTTGGAGGTGGTGAGGAGTACTACTGCTCCGATGAATGCCTACACAAGAATTACTCCCATGAGGAGTTCCTGGCAATGTATGCAGGACTGGACAATACAGACCCTGCAGAGGTCGAGAGAGCTGCAAAGATGCCACAGGAAGAGCTGGACAGGCTGAGTGAAGAAAACGACTCACAGAGCTATTACACGGATTGGGAGATTTAGCCATGAGAAGCGATATTGTAAAACGTTACGAGAAAATGAGAAAGCAGGACTTGATTGAAGTGTTGGTAAATCTTTCAGTAAAAGAGAGATTCTCAATTTCGGTTCCGAAAGACAGTCTTGGGGAGTTGAGGAGGTGTCTTACACCATCGGAGATTATCGAGAAAGAACATTTCATTGTCCTCACGTTGAATGGTGCTAATAAAACCATTGACAGTCACATCATTTCAAGCGGACTGGTGAACAAGACCCTGGTTCATCCGAGGGAGGTTTTCCGACCAGCAATACTAGACAATGCTACGTCAATCATCATTGCTCACAACCACCCCAGTGGCGATACCACACCAAGCCCTGAGGACAAGGGCATTACACAGCGAATATGTCAAGCAGGAGACCTGATTGGGATTAGGGTTTTGGATCATATCATCTTCACCAATGAAGGCCATTTATCAATGCTGGAAAACAACATGCTTGGAGGGGAAATAAATGAACGAATATTGCTTTAAAGATTGCAAACATAAGACTTATTGCAGATTGGATGAAGAGAAAACAAGACTATGCAAAGTTGATTCCAAGAAAGATGGAAAGATATTTGGGAGGACATTTGCTCAAATAAACGCTATGCAACACAAGAGGGAAGCATGAGAGATTTACAGACAGATAAAGTTGCTCATTACGCTTGGATGGCAAGCTACCTCATCAACAACGATGTTACAAGTTTGTCAGAAGCTGAGAAGAAACAGGCCGACAAGTTTGTCGAGGATATCGAGGAGATTTACGGTCAAACCGCCAGTGTCATTGACTGTAGCGAGGAGAGTGTGTTCGGTATCCCAGACTGGGGTGGCAAGCCAGGGAGCATAGTGGAATATGTTGTTCAGTACGACTTCAACAAGCTACCGGCTGAACATTGGGATTTGGAAGCAGCGATACCCGAAGCATCGAGATACTGCATCGGTTTCTAGAGGAGAAAACAATGCCGAATAGAGTGAAAAACTTGGTCTATATCAGAGGATCACAGGAGGAGCTGGACAAGCTTCAATCGATGATGGTGAGACATTATGCCGGAGAGAATGAGACCGTTGCTCAGAGCTTCTTTAACAGCCTTCTGAGGACTCCAGAAAAGCTGGATGAAGCAAGTGTCATTAATTGGCGAGCGAAGCATTGGGGAGCAAAGGAGGAAGCAAGCGAGCTGTGGTTTGACAGGGTTGATGCCAACTACCTTGAGCTTGAATTTGAGACAGCATGGACTACCCCAC
>NZ_JAEKNT010000056.1 GCF_016406725.1 Sphaerochaeta sp. S2
TCTCAGGAAGTGGAAAAAGTTCCTTGGCTTTTGACACCATTTTTGCCGAGGGTCAGAGACGTTATGTGGAAAGTCTGAGTTCGTACGCCAGGATGTTTCTTGATAAGTTGGACAAGCCTGATGTGGATTACATGGAAGGGCTCAGTCCTGCAATTGCAATCGAGCAGAAATCAACTCACCGTAATCCTCGATCAACCGTTGGAACCGTCACTGAAATATATGACTATTTCAGACTGTTGTGGGCAAGGGTAGGGAAACCACACTGTCATGTCTGCGGTCGAGAGATCAGTGAGATGAGCGTAGACCAGATCATTGATGCCATTTTCAAGGCAGAGGATGGTACAAGAATCATTGTAAGCGCCCCTGTTGCAATTGGAAGAAAAGGGGAGTTCAAGAAAGTTTTTGAGGATGCCCGTACAGCAGGATTCCAGCGGGTGAAGGTTGATGGGAAAATGCTCAATCTTGATGAGCAGATTGTCTTGGAAAAACAATTCAAGCACTCAATCGATATTGTCGTTGATCGTTTGATCCTCAGTAGGGATATAAGATCCAGACTCGCCTCCAGTATCGAGACTTCTAACGAGATGACGCAGGGTCTGGTGAAAGTGACCTTTCTTGGAGAGAACGGGGAAGAAAGCTACGAAGAGGTTTTCAGTGAGCGTAACAGCTGTCCCCACTGCGGCATTACCCTGCCTGACCTCGAACCACGATTGTTCAGTTTCAATAATCCCTATGGAGCTTGTCCTGAGTGTAATGGACTGGGGATCAAGACGGAGTTTGATCCAGATCTTATTATCCCTGACTATTCCAAAAGCTTCAATAAAGGAGCCATTGCAACGATGAATCCCGGTGCAAAATGGTCCAGGTCTCTGGTTGAAGCACTAGCCAAGCACTTACATTTCACCCTTGATACTCCCTTCAGCAAACTGCCTGAGGATACCATCAATGCATTGCTCTATGGTACCAAGGAACGAGTATTTGTTGAGTATGAACGAGAGAAGAGCAATCAAACCTATCGGGTTGAGAAACCGTTTCCTGGCATCATCCCTGATCTACAACGCAGGTACTATGAAACGAACAGTATGCAGATCAAGATGTGGATGAACAGTTTCCAGACAACCAAGGTTTGCCCTGTATGTCATGG
>NZ_JAEKNT010000057.1 GCF_016406725.1 Sphaerochaeta sp. S2
GAACTGGACTATACCTTCAAGAAGGGGTGGAACATCTACACCCAATTTGCTGTAGACGAGCTTGCATTTGGTCCCGATGAGTGGGAGCTTGCCAGAGAAGACAGGCATCCCAACGGTCTTGCATTCATGCTCGGCCTGAGAATGGAGAAGCCATTGGAGGAAGGGGTGCTCTCCGGTCATCTGGAAGGAGTCTACACCGATCCCTATTTCTACCTGAGAAGCATCGATGGCAATGCAAGCCAAATAGGTGAGATGGATAGCCTCAACTATGTTGTGGCTCTGAGAAAATGGTATTCAGATGATATTGTCTATGACCAGACCTACCTTGGCTATCAATATGGGGGGGATGCCATCGTCCTCCACTCTGCGCTCTCCTATGAGGTGCCTGATGATTGGTACCTCAAGGGAAGGCTTTTTGCGATGGTGCATGGGTCAGTAGAGAAGAACACCCTATGGGAGCTTGGAGAGATCGATCCAACGCCTACGGGTAGTCCGACTTTTTATACACAGATCGGGATGGAAGCAGGAAAGAGCCTAAAAGGGTGGAAGGTGTACAGCTCCCTCAATTTTCTTACCAAGACCAAGGAATATTCCTATTACTATGATCTTCAGTTCACCTTGGGAGCCACCTATACGTGGCATTGATCATCTGTTGGAAAGAACGTAGGTTCATTTTGTTTTTTATTGCAGGAAAGAAGCGTACCAATAGGATATTCCCTACAGCACTGTTACCTCCTTATGAGAGTTCTGTTTACTAAGTGTTGACACTGACTAGCAAAGCAACTAATCTTGTCAATAAGCATAAGTTTTCGGGAAAATTGAGGTGGTATGAATATATTGAAGAAACAGGCCCTCTTGGTATGCCTTTTTTTATTGCTTTTTATCGGGGGCCTTGCCGCTGAATCCAATACATTGTTGACATCTGAAGATATTACTGGCTATGCAATACAATCGTATGAGTTTGAGGTTTCGGGCAAGACTACACAGTTTGCCTTACGTAGTGCCATTATTCCTGCTGATGGGGACCCTGTCTGGAAAACAGAAGATGCGTTCCTGAAGGCACTGAATTCCAAACGCCAGACACTGGTCAATAAGCAGCTCTTCTTGAACGTTGAATATGAATACTCCTTCTCTTCTTTTTCTGATGGTATTGCTTACTACACAGTCACATTCTTTATTGAAGATTCCAACACCTTTCTAGCACTGCCTTACCCGAAGTTTGACAACGATGAGACCGGGTTTCTTTTTGGGGTAAAAGCGAAGGATACGAACCTGTTTGGGACTTTTGGTTTACTCAATCTCACTGCTTATACCGCACAGAATGATGGAACACTGGAAAGTTGGGATAATCGCGAGGATCATCTGGAATTTGATGTAACAGGAGTGGCCATCGGTGAGACGAACCTGAGTCTCAATTTCCTTTATGAACGGCAGAAGACCAGCAACCCGGACGGAAAGATTGAGTATGACCTCAATTGGACAGGTATTCGTCTCATGGAGACTAAGCTTGCCTTCTCTTTTGATGGTGTCATCGATCCTAATGCTGCTCAGCAATTCAATTACGATATCAACTGGACAGGGCTAGATCTGTTTGGTACAAGGGTAAGTGTCAAGACATGGGCGGAGTATAAGCCTTCCAGTGGATTTGAGGAAATGAATCCCAAAATCCAAGGCTTCAGCTGGACCTATGGCCCATTCAAGCAGAACGAGGGACGGTATACCTTGAGTAATCTTCTTGAGTGGAATACCGGTCTTACCAACCTTAAGACAGAAACTAATTTGATTCAGCATGACTTGAAACTCTTCACGAGACCTCTTTCCTTCAAGATTACCTTCCTTACCAACAAGAAAGTAGCAGATGAGAATCTGAATGATGCAACTCTCTCCACAACACTCGGAACGAACTTCAAGCTCCCCTTCCTCGGTTGGAGATGGTCTACCTCGTTCACGCCAGGAGTTGAGTACAAGGATACTGAGGAATCCTTGGCTCAGTATCTGGAATATACCAATACAATCAGCAACGGAGGACGGGTCAATTACCTCTCCAGCAAGGATAAATACCGTGAAGGCTTTATATTCAACTTCAAGCATGTCTACCGTGATTACCAGAGTGAAGAGTTTGCATCCAAGAGTTATTGGTATGTCGAGAGTAATATCACTTGGTTCCCCTTTGTTATATGGAGATTCAATCCACACCTCCGGTTCAATGGGTTCTATTCTGGATTAAATCCAACGAAATATTCCTTCCTTCCCTCTGATGAAGATGAACGGATCCACGACTATTTCAGGGGATATCTCTCTCGTTCAAATGCAATTACTTTTGAAAATAACAAGATCCCATACGGGGGTGTACTCAACCTGAACCTTATGATGGAGTTCATCGATTTCGGATTTGCCAAATCTTATGCAAACCCCTTCCTTGATATCGGGATATTTGGAAATCCTGACGCAGAGCAAGGTTATTCCCTGCTTGCCACAGCGGGAATGGAAGGGTGGGGTGTCCTTGACCGCTTCCCAAGCCATCCGATGCGTGTCTCCCTTGGCTTCAATCTATTCGATGTCATGGATGCAATGAAAGGAACCATCGATCCCCTTGATGTGGAATGGGAGCTATCAGTGAGTTTCGAACTCTACTTCTAATCCAATCAAAAGCCAAAAAAATGCCCAACACTCCGTGACGGAATATGTTGGGTTTTCTTTTCTCTAGTGAGATATTACCGCAATGTAAGTAACATATCACCGTCCTTGATCCACCCTTTTTTTCTCATAAGTGTACTGAATAAGAGGGTAATGAGAGCGGGGAGTAGAAAGTGCATCAAGAGAACCACCGGCCAAGCTTCCAATCCCATTACTGCGATAGCGTTGAACTGACCGACCAAACCACTGGTGCCCATACCAGCCCCTGCGCTGTTGTTCTCCATCTTGAAAAGCACAGTGCTGACTGGTCCCAGTATTGCAGAGGTAAGTGTAGGGGGTATCCAGATCAGGGGATTCTTCCAGATATTTGGAATCTGGATCATACTCGTTCCGAGTCCTTGGCTCAGCAACCCACCGAGTCTGTTCTCCTTGTAGGAGCTCACTGCAAAGCCAATCATCTGACAACTACAACCAACAACTGCTGCTCCTGCCGCAAGCCCATCGAGCCCTAGGCTGATGCTGATCGCAGCACTACTGATCGGAAGGGTGAGTACCATGCCTACCACGGTAGATACCAAGATACCCATCGGCAGTGGATACAATGTGGTCAATGAGTTGATGAATGCCCCAATGTATTTCATCAAAGCT
This sequence comes from Sphaerochaeta sp. S2, assembly GCF_016406725.1. GTDB lineage: Bacteria > Spirochaetota > Spirochaetia > Sphaerochaetales > Sphaerochaetaceae > Sphaerochaeta. The sequence continues at coordinate 3,286 of NZ_JAEKNT010000057.1, forward strand.
GCAATGGGAGGAGCAATGAAATATCCTACCAATGATCCGACCAAGATGGTGGTGAGCGGAACGATAAGAATATCGACACCAGTTTTTCCTGCAACTTTTTTTGAACTTTCCGCTGCCGCAAGACCTGCTATCATAGCCCCTACCGGCTCTCCGAGAGCCAGGGCTATCCCATTTGTAAAGGAGAAGGTTCCAGCCCCTACAGCACCTGCTACAGCGCTTCCCAGTACTCCGAGAGGACTAGCCCCTACAGCGATTGCAACTCCCATCCCGATTGCAGGACCAGTAAGGTACTGGGCAACCATACCGATGTGTTCGAGCAGGAGAAAGGAACTGTAATGTCCAATTTGCTTGATGATAAGACCAATGATGAGTGAGGCAAAGAGACCTTGAGCCATTCCGCTCAAAACACGGGTGATATAACCACCCACCTGCCTCCCCTCTGAAGAAATCATTCCTTCAGCCATAGAGAGCTCCTATTGATTGGATTTGGTGGATGACTTAGCACGTGTACAAACCTTGGTTTTACACGAGGCCTCCGTTACGTAGGACTATACCGTATGAGGGAAATCATTGGAAAGAGCGTGTGATGATGACATGTGATGGGTGATAGATACCCTTCTTACTGAGTATTGGTACCTTTTTCTTGGTGAAATCTCTCTGCGTCCTCTGTGATCATGTGTGCAAACGCATCACTATCAAAGGTGGTAGACAGTTTTTCAAAAGCTTCCTTCATTGCCACTTGTGCCTGGCTGTCCTCGCTGTATGCCTGCAGTATATCGACCTGCTTCTTAATCGTGTTCTCTACCCAGCCAACCTTATGCCGTTCGAAGAACTCGGTTGTGGGTTTTGCTGCATAGAGCAAGCTGGAGATCAGGAAGGGGCGCTTGAGATAGAGGGACTCCATCAATGCATTGGCCCCTGCCTTGCCAGCCTGTACATCACAGGCACAGATATAGTCCTGGATATTATCAACAAAGCCGGGGGTATAGAGAGGAAAGGAGGGATACTTTTCCCTGAAACGCTTGTACTGTAATTTCGTGCTACTGCTGAGTGTTCCCACTGTGATGATTTGCCAATCGAGGTTTCTTTTCTGTACCTCCTCAAGGAAATCGGTTGTTCCAATACCTTCTCCCCCAAGATTGAGCAAGACAGTGAATCGGTCCATCATACCCAGGTTTTTTCTTGCCTGCTGTTTCTCGGGAATCACCGTGTGCATCATCTGTGTTTTCAAGGGGAATGGACAGATGGTAATCGTTTTTTCTTCTTGTCCGAACGCCATGGCAAGTTCTTTCCCCAACTGGGTACAGATATAAAATCGGTCCAATGCAGAATTGATCCCCAGCCTAGGGGTGAATACAACATCCGTAGCATATTCGAATACAGGTATCGGTAATCCTAGCTTTGCTACGATTGGTTGAATAAGACAGCCAGCAAGAAAGTGGGCAACAACAATACAGTCAGGGGTATTGGCATCGTACCATGCTTTGAAGTCCTTCATTGCATGGCTGTGTGTCCCCAAGAATCGGAACAGCCTTGCATTGAACCAAGAGTCCTGCTTGGGATCGATGAATGCCTCGAGACGAGGAAAATGCAACATCAACCGCCAGTTGGATTTACTCATCCAATTGACGATAGGGGCATTGACTGTTTCAAATAAATCAGCAACAACGGTGGTATGGCCCAGCCTGAGCGCGGCATCGCTCAAAGCTTTCGCAGGGGTGATGTGGCCTTTCCCTGCATCGACGTATAAAAATGCTATGTGCATGCGTCAAGAATAGGGTATAAACCGGACTGGGACAAGTAGAGAAACTGTCTTTACGATATTTCTCGTTGCTTGCGTCCAAGATAGGTACGCGGTATCATGAGGTTCAGGAGCGTTCTGGGTGAAAATTCTTATCACTACAGATTTTTATCTACCGCATATTACTGGTGTTACGACCGTTGTGGTAAATGAACAAAACATGCTTGGCCAGCTTGGTCATAAAGTACGTTTGCTCACCATAGGAAAATCTCCTGTCTCCTCATATACAGGAGGGGTCTATTACATGAAGGGAAGCCGGATACAACCTCTCAGGGATTCCCAGTTGACCTTTTCCTATCGTGATCCTCTTCTTGATGACATCCTCTCCTGGAAACCCGATATTGTACACTCCAACAATGAGTTCATTACCATGGGTTGGGCAAGAAGAATCGCAGAAGCACTGGATATTCCACTGATCCACACCTGCCATACCGATTTTACCCGCTACGATGCTTCTCGCCGTATTCGGCATACGCTCTGGGATACCATGATGGCAACCATCGTAAAGAGACGGGTACGTTATTGTGATCTTCTGATCAGTCCATCCCTTTCTCACAGTCATATGCTGGAGCGTTACCATGTAAAACAACCTATTGTCGTCCTTCCCAGTGGTATCGACCTGGAGCGATTCCAACGTCCGGTTGGAAAAGAGGAAATTGCTTCCTTGCGCGCCAGTTTTGGCTTCACTGAGGATCATTGCATTCTCGTATCCGTATGTCGACTATCCAGCGAGAAACGAGTGAACAGAAGTATTGATGATTTCTTCCTTCTCTCCTTTCTTGAACCTTCTGCCAGGCTACTTTTGGTGGGTGGCGGACCGAAGGAGGAGAGCCTAAAGAAGCAGGTATCTGATCTGGGATTGGAAGGCCTTGTGGTATTTGCGGGAGCGGTTCCTACAGAAAATGTCCATCTGTATTATAGAATCTCAGATGTATTCATCTCCTCCTCTGTTCGCGAATCTCAAGGTCTTGGTTTTGTGGAAGCGATGGCGAGCTCGCATCCGGTAGTTCTACGTGAAGATCATAGCTTGGGGTTTTCAGTCGAGGATGAAGGGTGTGGATATATCTG
>NZ_JAEKNT010000058.1 GCF_016406725.1 Sphaerochaeta sp. S2
CCTCTATATAGACCTTGACTCCTTCAAGCTAATCAATGACACCCATGGCCACGAAGTTGGTGACGGGGTGCTTGTTACCGTAGGGAGAAGACTACTGAACTGTGTCCGAGGAACTGATTTCGTGGCACGATTGGCTGGTGATGAATTTGCGATCATCATGCAAGATATCGAAGACACTACGCAGGCAAAACACTTCGCTGCAAGGGTGCATTCCGTTCTGCAGGAACCCATAACAATCGATACAATAATCTGTACCATAAACGCTTCCATCGGTATCTCCATCTATCCTGGAGCTGGAGATGATGGGGAGGCATTGCTGAGGAACGCTGATTCTGCAATGTATACAATCAAGAAACACGGCAAGGGCGGAATCGGCATCTATAACCATAACGAGTTATAAAAAAAGATTTGTATCATATCTTTCTATTCAATATTCAAGATCAAGAAGCTCATTCACCAATTCCTGGAACTCTGCCTGAGGTATGACCCGTATCTCTTGAGGCAAAGATGCTGCCAATAGCAGAATTCTGAACAAACACCCCTGCAACCACGCAAAATCATACTTTGGTATGAAGCGCCGAGGCATAAAACAACCTAGAGTGAAATCATCAATGGAGAGGGAGGACCATTACAAGCATTATTGATTTCTATCAAAACGCAGTGTTCTGCGCATCAAGTAGAGGTATTGCTCTTCACAGGAGGGGAACAATGAAAAAGGTTGGTTATTCGTTATTGGCGCTCTTGGCAGTGACCATGGTATTGTATATAGCGTGTGACCTAGGTGTAGGCGAAGTACCGGAAACAGGTTCGCTAAAAGTTATCATGCAAAATGACCCAAGCCTCAGGACCATTACACCTGATATATCGATGGAAGTGGCAGCGTATCGGCTCAGCGGGTATCGGTCAGGCTCAAGTGATACCATAGATCCAATTGATATCACAGCAACTACCCATACCTTTAGCGGGATCCGTGTTGGGAATTGGACCATAAATGTTGAGGCTCTGAATGCAGACACTCCCCCACTCATCATAGGTGAGGGCTCCAGTACAGTGACCATTAGTAGTGGAACAAATACGAACACTACCGTGACCATTGTACCACTGAATGGAACTGGAGATTTCACCTTCTCACTTGATTGGAGTGGCAACCTTATTGGAAATCCGGGGGTTGAGGCATTCCTGACCCATGAAACAGGATCTACACAGACTGCAGTGGAGGAGTCTTGCATTGTCATATCCGGTTCCACTGCCACAATCACCGTGGAAGACCTGGAGAGCGGCTACTATGACTTCTCCTACATCCTGAAGGATGGGGAAACCCCATTTGCAGGTAATTTCCATGAAGTAAGGATTCTCAGTGGGCATACCAGTTCAGCCTCTGAAATAATCCCCGTTTCGCCATTTGAAATCTCCCTGGCAATTATCAACAACCTGCGTAATCCTTTTGCGGTAAGCATTACATCACAAGATATCATCATGGAGCGTTCAAGCGTCCAATCTTTTACCGCCGCCCCTGCAGATGCTACCTCCTATCAGTGGTATCTTGACGGTATAGAGATAGCAGGGGCAGTTGAAATGAATGTCCTTCTTGATGGGGAAGAGATTGCATTCGGTTGGCATACGCTCTCCGTTAAGGTTACCTCACAAGAGGGAGGCATCTCCTCTGAATCTATAGTATTCTACCTTGATGATGTATTCGGAATTGGGGGATACATAGATCTGACATTCACCAACAAGAGTGACCCTGATGATACCTGGTTCTTTGGGCTGGGAAATGGACCTGCAGAGAACTCAGGGTTTGAAGCATTGGCAACATACCCCAGATATTCAATTCCAATACATCTTGAAATGATGCTGGAAAAGAGCCCTGATGAAATCCTCCCTGGAAGTTTCATGTTCGCTTCCTCTGTACCTTTCGATCTAGATATGGATATGAATATGTTCCCCTATAATGGGTCGATGGGCAGTGAGGGAAAGTACGCAGCTCTGGGGGTCTGGGAAGTGGACACTGCAAATGTCGTGCTTGGTCAGGCCTATGATTGGAGTCTCTTCACTGTAGGAAGTGTTGATGAACATGGAGTGAGACGGACCTTCGATGCGATCAGCAATTTCTACAATCCAGTAGTGACCGATAATCCTGATGGAGAAGATGATGTATTGAAATGGGGAAAGCTTTGGGAGACCATAAACGAGGGAATTACAATTACCTTCACAAAATACGGGGAAAACTTTGGATCCTACGTGAAGGGAACCGTAAGAGGAACCGCCGTATCGGTCATACCAAACGACCCATCAGATCCTGAAGATGACGTGCTTGGCATATACACGGTAACAGGAGATTTCATCACGACCAGAGGGACATGGGTGCCTCCTGTAGTGCAATAGAGAACCATCCCCCCCCCTTGGAGCAATCCAAGGGGTATCTTTCTCTAGAGCAAAAGTAGAGAAGGACCACTCTAATCCTGGCTCTCTCCCCTAAGCATGGCATAGAGCTCACTCCGGCTCGAGATTCCCAGCCTGTTGTAGAGACTGGTTGTATGGGTCTTAACGGTAGCAAGACTGATAAACAAGGCTTCAGCTGTCTGCACTTGGGTCCTTCCGTTTACAATATGCTGTAGGATATCAGCCTGTCTTTCACTTAAATGATAGCGTGAGATGAAAGCGTTCAGGTCAAACTTGGGGAGGCAGAATCCGAGAAGTCCAATTCTGTCTCCCCACTTGTCACTGATGAGCGAGAAGCTTGTCACCACGGGGACCGTTTTCCCCTCTGAGGCAAGAAGAAATCCTGTGTGGGAGAAGTTGTGCTCTCCTGTGGCCAGTAACGCGGTCACTTTCCTCTGGATTGCTTGACTTTCAAGAAACACTTTATCCATCGGTGTGCTATGTCGTAGGTTTTCAGGTTGGCCTATCAGGGAACGTGCAGCTGCATTGCAATCGGTAATGTTCCAAACTGAATCAATCATGAAAACTGCGCGATTCATGTGTTTGATCAGTTCCCGATTCACATATACAGGTGCAAATTGCATAAGACCATATCGTATGATTGCATAGCACACTGCAACCATCCATAGTACAGGGATTGTGCAAGAAATGGGATTATGTCCCTTGAACCCGGAGAGAAAATCGACCAGTACTCCGATGCTTGTCCCACACACGGTACTTACGATAATGATTCTTGATTGAATTTGCTCCCTGTGCAGTGTGGTTGTTCGCCCCCAAATCAGGGCAATAAGAGGAATCAACAATGACTCAATAGCGGAAAGGAGCTGGTGGGACACAAACCAAGGCCCTGAAGGAAAGTCCCGCGCAAGTATATTCCAACCCCAATTGGCAGTTTGATAGATCCCAATGCGAAGCATGATGACCAATACCAAAATACGATAGAAAGGAACGCTCTGACGTCCTGACAAGAATAGGATGAATATGATGCCGGCAAGGATGAACAGCTCAGAACCGGTATAGTAGAGTCGATCGAAGAAAGGTATCCACTGGATCCCTTGCGCCATATTACGCCCTGCACATCCAAACGACCAGAGGGCAAGCATGGCACAGAGTACAGCAAAGCTTTTCTGGGTAGAAGAATCTTTCCCGAATACCAAAATGAGGATCCCTAGATAGATATAGGTCACACATGCAACACTTGCAATTATCGCATATAGCATCATTTTGTGACCTCATCTTACTACGCAGTTTTCTCCTTTGCAATTGCTATTTTTAGCCAGAGAGAAAGATATGCCTAGGAATCTGATGCGTAAAAATTTTTACTTTCTGCTCATTATGGCTTATAATGGGCTCATTATAGGGGAGGAACCGTGAAAATTCAAAAACAACAAGCAATGCGCACCGTACTTTATGCGCTTGCGCCACTCTGCCTTGCTGCAATTTATTTTTTCGGCTGGCGTTTTATCGCCATCTTGGTAGTTGTAGGGGCAACGGGACTGTTATGTGAATGGCTCATGGCACGCCGCTATGGCTTCAAGATTACCGAGTCCCTGTTTGTCTCGTGCACGCTCTTTGCGCTCTCACTACCGCCTACCATCCCTCTTTGGATTGCAGCGGTAGGTATTGCATTTGGAATCATCTTCGGGAAGATGATCTTCGGTGGGTTTGGAAGAAATATTTTCAATCCAGCAATCACAGCGCGAGCATTCGTCTATATTAGTTTCGGAGTTCCGATGACAGCAGCGTTTGTCGGCAATGCAACACAAAAGGGATTCTTCCCTGCCGGTCTTGGTTCTTGGGTAAGCCAAGCAGACAGTGTTTCCGCAGCTACCCCGCTGGCAACCGGGGATGCTTCATTGCTTGATCTGTTCCTTGGGTTCACCAGCGGTAGCTTTGGGGAAACCAGTGCCATCCTCATACTGCTCGGTGGACTGTATATTGTGTTCAAGAAAGCTGCCAACTGGAAAATTGTTGTTGCTTCACTTACCTCATTTCTGCTACTACAGAGTGTATTTTGGGCCAGTGGGCTCCAACTAGCTACAGAGAGCGGGATGAAAGGCGTCGCTGACCCCCTTACAGCCCTTCTCGGTGGCAGTTTTCTCTTTGCTGCATTCTTCATGATTACCGACCCTGTCTCTTCTTCCCAGACAACAGATGCAGGAAGATGGATATATGGTGCTGTATTTGGCATTCTCACTGTTTTGATTCGTATTTTCGCAAACTGGGTTGAAGGGGTAACATTTGCGATC
>NZ_JAEKNT010000059.1 GCF_016406725.1 Sphaerochaeta sp. S2
GGCTTGAATCGGAGGGTTCTTACAGAAATTGTCGCACCCAGTACCGGAGCCTTGAAGTAATCCTCAGGGGCCGCATTGATTGTGGGAAGGCTGAAGAAGAGGTGTTGCTCAGCTCTCCGCCCAAGAATTCCCACTTCAAGCGTCGTTGACTCCAACCCTTGGCTGACTCCCAGGAAGGTTCCTGCCGACAAGAGAGAAGGAACAAAAAGAATACCAATACATAGAGTGATGAACAACTTACTGTGTTTCACGCTTCCTTGCCTCTTCTATGATACGTTTAGCTACTTCATCGGACTGCAACTCGGTGGTATCAATCACCAGGTCGGCGACTGATGTGTCGCTGTTGTTAATGCCATAGAGCCTGAGATAACGGGCACTGTCATTGGCATCACGCATCTTTGTCTGCTCGAGACGCTTCTCATAGGAACCGCCTTCGCGCTCGGTAATACGTCTTGCCCGCTCCTCTGTAGTGGCAGTAAGATAGATTTTCAAGTCAGCTTCCTTGAGCATCCAGATGGCCAAACGACTACCCAGCACGCAATTTTCTCTTGCAAGTGCCATCTCAACCTGTCGGCGGTCTACCTCCAGGTCATACTCATCACTCTGTTCAGCCAGCTTGCAGAACTGCCAGAAATCAATTCCCTTCTCCTCACTGAGGTTTCGGAATGTGAAGTTTATCATCTCAAAGCCCAATGCTTGGGCTACCTTGCTGGAAACCGTGGTATTCCCACAGCCGCTCTTTCCACTGATTGCTATACGCACCATTTCCCCCGTTACTCGATATTGCGGACTTGCTCGCGGATATTTTCCAATCCATCTTTCATCCTGACCACTTGGATGTTCAATTCAACCATCTGGCTCTTGCTTCCAATGGTGTTTATCTCCCGATTCATCTCCTGACAGAGAAAATCGAGGCGCTTGCCCACAGGCTCTGTCTCCTCAAGGAGAGAGAAGTACTCCTTCAAGTGGATGGAAAGACGCTTGATCTCCTCACTCACCGAATACTTGACCAGCATTACCGCAACTTCACTGAGAATACGGTTTTCATCATAGTTCTGGTCTCCCAGACTCTCCTCGAAACGACTTCTAAGGTTCGTCTTGACCAACTCTTCCAGTTCATCGGCATGACTGCTTACTACATCCAATCCCGCCTGGATAACCTCTCCCAACCTTTTCAGGTCAGCTTTGGTGGAATTACCTTCCCGTTGCTTGCTCTCTGCGAGTTGGCTGAGAGCCTCTTCCAAAGTGGAGAAAAGCAGGAGCCGATACTGCTCACTATCACTCTCGGTTACACTGGAGAGAACCCCTTCACTACCAAGATAGTCCGAGAGTTGGGGTTTTAGAGCCTTGGCAGAGAGTGCAGCGATTTGAGCAAATGCATCGGTGTATTGCTTGACAGCAGTAGGATCGACCGTAAGACGGACATCACTGACCAGATTCTTGACCCGGATGTTCACCTCAACATGACCACGTTTTGCAACGGCCTTCACCCTATTGTCGATCTCAATCTCAAAGGGAGAGAGGTAGTAAGGTATATTATGATTGATATCGAGATATCGGTTGTTGTATGACTTCAACTCGACTGCGAGTTGGAATTTCTCGCACACGGATTCAGAGAATCCGTATCCTGTCATGCTGTTCATTGGTGACTCCTTCGGATTTTGGCAATCTTCGGTCCCAAATACCGGTTATTACCAGCACCCATGGTAATACACAACCATCGCTCTTGCAACCAAGCGGCTGCAATCTCCATGGCTGCTTCATCACTTGGTGCATAGGCCACCCCATCCCCAATGGATTTCCTGAGCAGGGAGAATAATATCAAGGCAGGGTCGTCAGTATCTGAACCATCTTTTCTGGCTGATGCATAGGTACTCTGGAGGATAAGCTGGTCACTTTGTGCAAGCACTTCAGCAAATTCCTTCAACAAGGCAAAGGTCCTGCTTGCCGTATGTGCAGAGAAGATCACCAGAAGTGGATATCCTGGATAGCGAAGACGAATCTCTTCCAGGGAAGTCTTTATCTCACTGGGATGATGGGCATAGTCATCGAGGTAGATGACTTCCCCATCTCTGAACAGCTCCTCCGTCCTTCCCTTGCATCCTTGATAACTTGCAAGATGGGGCAAGAAATGGGAGGCAAGGGTGGGCAATACCTCATCAGTGATAAGTCCCTTGTCTTCTACATAGAGTTTGGGTTCGCTTCGGTCAAGCAGCATGGCAAGGGAGAGCACCAATGCTCCCACATGGTCATCCACCAGTGCTTTCGCTTTGCTGGTTACAGAAAATGACAGGTTCTTAAGCAAGGCAAGCCTATAGGTATCGGCTGTACCCTTCTCTATCCTGAAGGGCCCGTTGGAGGAAAATCCATAGTTGAGTATACTCAGATCAGGGCGTGTTTTCTCTGCATAGGAGCCAATTGCACTTGCTCCAGGATCATCACTGCAATAGATCAGGAAGCCGCCACCCTGCAGGTTGTCAACAAGGATCTCAAAGCTTCTCATGACCTGTTCCTCGGAAGAGAAATAGTCAGGATGGTCATATTCCACCGAGGTAATCAACACACCACGAAGCTTGTAGGAGTGAAAGTGGTCCTGGTACTCACACGCTTCAAAGAGTGCACACTCCCTTCCCCCTGCCATATCTTCCTGTGGGGCTCCATAGATAGCATAAAAGGGGAATCGCCCATCACATGCATGCTTGAGCAAATGGGTGGCAACCGAACAGGTGGTTGTCTTGCCGTGTGTTCCAGCAACAGCATAGCTATCCTGTTGTCTGCTGAGATAAGCAAGGTATTCTGGATAGGAATAAAGGGGGATGGAACGTTTATGCGCTTCCCGGAGAATCGGCAGCGATTCACTGTAGGCGCTGCTGAAGATTATCCCGTCTGTATCAGGAGGGAGCAATGACGCCTCAAACCCTTCATATACAACAATGCCTGCATCGTTGAGCACAGCATCACTGCTGAATATCTCGGAGGTATCGCAGCCACAGACAGAGAACCCCCAGTACTGGAGCAACAATGCCAGACTGGACATGCCGGTCCCTTTGATGCCTACCAAGAACAAGTGAGTTCCCATTTTCTGCATTACGTTCTCCAATAAAAAAAGACTGCCACGAAAGACAGTCTCAGCTTCAAGGATGGTGCCTTATTTTGAGGCTGCAGCCTTGAGGTGGGCGTTGCAAGGCTTGCAAACCTTGGCTTTTTCACCGTCAATGGTTACCTCGTAGAGCACCTTTACACCAGTTCTCTTACAAACGGGACACTCGCCTCGGCCACCTTTCACCTCTTCATTGCGAATACCACTACCTCTATGTGCTTTGGACATATACATTACTCCTTACAGGTTCAAATGTTCACTCATCTGACTATACTGGTGGTCGACGTTGCATGTCAAGTACGAACAATTACAAGCTTAGCGCAAGGGAAATTACGAAGCGAGGATTGATATCAGTGGAGGATCCCACATACCAGGCAGTAGGGTACCCATACCCAAGGCCAATCTTAAGTGTATCCAACTGTGCATCAAGTGATATGGTTTGCAATCCCCTACTGAAACTGATAGCAAGGAGATCTGAGGGGCTTGGTTTCTCCTCCTGGTATCCGAAGAGAAGGCTGACAGACCAGGTTGGCAGTAGTTGCAGTTTCATCGAGACGCCAAGACGAAGTTGGCGATCCTCATCACTTCCAATATTCAGGAAATCATAGGCCCCTTGCAATTTTACAAGATGCAACTGATTGGAGGCATCATAGGTCGGGGAACTGACAGAAAACCCCCAGTCCAGGGTCTTGAGTACTGAGTCACCGCTGATAATAAGGGTATCATCAGCTCGGGCATAGGCAAACTGATTGCTTACCACACCCATCTTGAACCACTGGTAATCGAGCAGCAATCCCATGCCGAAAGCAACATTGGAACTGTTGTTCAGGGATTCATAACGCCCGATGGAGGTCTCTACAATATAGTCAAGAAATGTTCTGTCATCCCTGATCTCTATCATCGCTCGATCACTCTCTGCGGTAGCTCGTACAGATACCCCAAAATAGAATGGAGCCCTACCGGTAGCCCAATCAAACTGGAACATCGTAATCTTGTGGCCATTGTATCTGGTTTGCGGAGAGTCAATCTGTCTATCCAGCAAGCTGTTACGATTCTGGACAGTGAATGCGAGACTACCTGCACTGAAACTGACGGTCCAGTCGGCTATAGGCTGCACCAGCCTTGGATTCGGTTCATTGTTCACCAGGTAGGAGGTCTCTATCTGGTCCTGATAGCGCAAGGAGGCAAGCAGATGAGTATCCTCCCGCCCAGGAAGTGCCAGCAATGCGGGATTTGCAACAAAAGAGTCTGATTCATAGTCCAGTGCAAGACCTGCACTTCCCATACCCCAGGAAGCAGTCGATGCAAAATCCAAGGGGAATGCTTGTAGGAAAGTGAGAGGCAGTATTGCCAGCACTCCAGCCAATATCCATCGTCTCATCAGATCGTTTGCTCCTTCCTTTTCAGCATAGCAAAAAAAACAGAAGAAGGACACCAATACTTGCTGAACCTTTCTATTGTGGTTATACCCACACTGCTGTTACCATAGAGACATGAAAACGTTACGGACACTTTTAAACGCCATCGGTATCAACGATACGAGCGTTCCCGATACACAGACCATCGATCAAATTTGCCAACACTCAGGGATGTGCAAACCTCACTCAGTATTCTTTGCCTTCCGTGGCCTCAGAACTGATGGAAGCAACTATATTAACGACGCAATAGACAATGGTGCTGTATGTATCATTGCAGAGGAAACAAACCTACGCCCTAGGCTCCCTGCCTCTGTTCACTACTATACGGCAAAACACCCTCATACAGCGTTTGCACTGATGTGTTCTGCATTCTATGATTATCCACAGAAGAAACTGAGCATCATTGGAGTAAGTGGCACGGATGGGAAAAGCACCACCAGCGACTACCTCTACCAGATACTACAGAGGCAAGGAATAAAGACAGGTTTGTTGACCACCGTCAATATGGATGATGGGTCAGGAAAGCAAGATTCCCCCTTCCGCCAGAGCACACCGGAGGCAGACCAACTACAGGAGTTCCTGTATCGATGTACCCAGAGTGAAGTAACCCACGTGGTTTTGGAGTGCACAAGCCATGCACTGAGCAAGACCTTTGACCGGCTTGGGGGTATTGAATTCAGCGCTGCCATCATCACCAAGGTAACGAGTGAACATCTTGAATTCCACCACAGCCTGGAGGAGTACACCAATGCAAAGGTCAACCTGGTCCGGGCACTCAAGGAGAACGGAATATTGGTGAGCAGTACCGACAATGCCAGGATCAGCGCATTTACCGAAGCTCTCTCCCCTACCCAAAAGGCAATCATCCTTGGCCAGGATGTGCCAATGCGGATAGAATTCATGGGATACCAGGGAGTGGTGGTGGAAATCTTGGGAAAAAGAGTCCATACACCATTGCTGCTTCCCAGCCTGGCAACCAACTCACTGCTTGCAGTGTTCTGTGCTGCACATCTTGTAGGAAAGCCTGCTGAGGACCTGCTTGACCTTATCGAACTCATTGAACCGGTCAAGGGAAGAATGCAACTGATCGAGAACACCCTTGGGGTACGTGCAATCATCGATTTTGCCCACACTGAAGATGCATATGAAGGTATCTTCTTCTTTGCAAAACGAACCAGTGAGGGAGGTGACCTGATTGCTGTATTTGGTTCAGCAGGTGAACGAGATACTACCAAACGGTCCCCTATGGGAAAGATTGCAAACAGGTACTGCTCAACCATTATCCTTACCGAGGAGGACCCTAGGTATGAAGGGAACCAAGCAATCTTCAGCGACCTTCGTTTCCTGATGCAAAATCCCTCCTGTACCGTTCTCGAAATTGAGAATCGCAGGGAAGCAATCCGTAAAGCAGTTTCCCTTGCTCAAACAGGAGATACCCTGCTCTTCTTGGGAAAAGGACACGAGAAGACCATCGAGAGAGATTCGGAAAAAATCCCCTGGGATGAAATTACTGAAGTAAAGAATGCATTGAGAGCCGAGGAGCAGAGAAGACAATGCAAGTAGCATTACTCTATGGGGGACGTTCAGCAGAGCATGAGGTCTCCATCAACAGTGCATTCACGATTCATCAAGCGCTTCTCCGTGCTGGTTATTCGGTCCATTTGATAGCCATCACCATCCAAGGTGGATGGTTCCTGCAACAAACGCTGAATAGTGAATTTGATACAACCCAACCACTGAATCTTAGGCCAGGTTTGGGTATATACCACGGAGAAGAGAAGCTCCAGATCAGGGCAGCCTTTGCAACCACCCATGGCTACCAGGGAGAGGATGGAAACCTACAAGGAACTTGCCTGCTCTGCAATATACCGCTTTGTGGGTGTGATACGCTCAGTAGTGCAATCGGTATGCATAAGGCCATCGCCTCAACCCTGTTTTCGGCTCATGGCATCCCGACAGTTCCCTCTTCCACCATTGACTGCTACCAGATGACAACACTCAACCGCGATCTGTTCCAAACCATCTGTGCCACTCACGGCCAGGACCTGTTCATCAAACCAGAGAATGCAGGATCGTCGGTGGGTGTGAGAGCGCTGATCAATGCGACATATCACGATTTTCTGGAAGCTGTCGAGGATGCAGGAAGATACAGTGAGCGGGTGCTGGTGCAGCAATACATGAAGTCCATCGTCGAGGTAGAGTGCGCCATACTGAGAACAGAGGACGGTACCCTGCATGTTGCAGGACCGGGAAGTGTCATAGACCCGGCAAGAGAGCAAGAAGGGTTCTTGAGCTATGCCCATAAGTATGGGCAGGTCGATACAGCGCATATCCGCGTTCCTTCTGGATTGCCACCTTCCATGGAGAACCGAATCAGGGAGTATGCACGTACTGCGTTCTTGGCGATCAAAGCCGATGGGTATGCGAGGGTTGATTTCTTCGTCCAAGGAGAATCCATCTACCTGAATGAGATCAATACCAGCCCGGGCATGACTGCGCTTAGTCACTACCCTGTCTTGATGGCTTCGATCGGATTTGATCTACCGAGCGTGGTCACCAGCCTGATAAACCACGCAATACAACGAAACAGAGAGGAGCGAGGGCGTTGTTTCACACCGCCAAAACAATGAGTGACTTGGAACCTGTCATATTTCATGTAGATATGGATGCCTTCTATGCAGCGATTGAGGTGCTCGACAACCCTGCCTACGCTGGCACTTGCCTGCTCATCGGAGGCAACAGTTCCAGAGGAGTGGTTGCCACTGCAAGCTATGAGGCAAGAAAGTATGGCATCCACTCCGCCATGCCAATGGCACAGGCACGCCGTCTTTGTCCCCATGCAGTAGTGGTAAAGCCTAGAATGGAGCGCTACAACCAAGTCAGTTTACAAGTCATGGATATCCTTAAGGAGTTCTCCTCTGATCTGCAACAGATATCGATCGATGAAGCCTTCCTTGATATGACGGGAACAAGAAGATTGTTTGGCATTCCCCGTCAGGCAGGAATATTGCTGAAAGAACGTGTCAAGAAGGAGACAGGGCTGACCATTTCTGTGGGGATTGGTCCCAGCCGATTCATTGCAAAAATGGCAAGTGACTATGATAAGCCAGACGGACTATGCAGGGTATCCCAAGGCAAGGAGATTGCCTTTATCGATGCAGTGGGTCTGCAAAAACTCTGGGGTGTGGGAAAGGTCACCCAAGCACTGCTTGCAAAGCACCACATCAGAACAACCGAAGAACTACGCTCTTTTACCATGGACTCACTACAATCACTGTTCGGGAAAAGCATGGGACACTTTCTCTATCTTGCATGCAGAGGCATTGATCCTGGAATCTTCTCTGGTGAATCGAAAAGTCATTCCATTTCTACTGAGACAACCTTTGAGAGCGATGTCTCCTCTCTTTCCATCCTGGAACAGACCCTGCTATCCATGAGTCATGAGGTGATGTTCCGGGCATTGGAAGAGAAAAAAATCGGCCGGACCGTAGGAATCAAGGTAAGACTACCTGATTTTACTACATACACCCTTCAGATCACCCCACAGGGTACCATCTACAGTGCTGAACAGATTTATCATCTGACAAAACAGCTCCTGTTGCAGAAATGGCATGACGGCACCCCTATCAGATTGATAGGGGTTGGGTTATATCAGCTCTATGAAGGCAGCCGTCCTCTGCAGGAAGAACTTTTCGAGGATCCATATCAAAAAAAGCGAAAGATTGAGCAGGTGGTGCTTGCCTTGCAGAAACAGGGCAAGCAGGTATTCAAAGCCAAGAACCTCGAAACAACTACTCCATCAGAGCAGTAAGTTCCTGAACACTACGCTTGCGCTTGAAAAGCGGGGTATCCTCTTCCTGATAAGCGGGATGCATCTCTGTGAGGGATGGTTGTTCCTCAGGATTTTTATACAAGACACCCAAGGGGTACGGGTCACTCTCCATCGACTTTGCTAGTGACTGCAACTTGTCTGAGGCATCCCAATCATCACTCTGGACATAGCTGTGTTCCTTATACCAGGCGAAGGTATTCACCTTGTTGAAGGATACACAGGGATCAAAGATATCAACCAAGGCATACCCCTTGTGGGCAATGGCTTGCTTGATCACCTCCTTGGTCAGCTCACGGTTTCCTACAAAGGTACGGGCAACAAACCCAGCTCCCAAGGTGATGGCAAGTGCCAATGGGTTCAAGGGCTCCAGAATGACCCCTTCAGTCTGCAGAGGTGTCTTGAATCCCCTCTGGCTGGTAGGACTTGCCTGGCCTTTGGTCAAACCATACACCATGTTGTTATGTACCAAATGCACAATGTTTGGGTTTCTTCTAACAGTGTGGATGAAGTGGTTCCCCCCTTCTCCGTACATGTCTCCATCCCCACCCTCTGCTATCACCAACAGCTCAGGGTTGGTGAGTGAAATTGCCGTTGCCACCGGAAGCGCTCTTCCATGCAGACCATTGAAGAATGAGGTATTCACATACTGCGGCATCTTGGCTGCCTGACCGATCCCGCTGGAGATGACAACGTTTGTAGGATCAACATCCAACTCATCAAGGGTTTCCTTGAGCAGTTGAAGTAATAAGAAGTTTCCACAACCAGGACACCAAGCAATATCATTGTTCAGATCAAATCGGGTTTGTTTCATGCCAAGACCTCCCCAATACGTTCGACCAACTGCTCAACGCTGAAAGGACTCCCGTTGTACTGCAGGATGGTCGTATCAAAGGTTATTCCCAATTCCCTTCTGATCAACTGACCGAATTGGGCTGAAGCATTGTTCTCCACAAGAATCAGGTGTTTTGCTGAATCCAATAGTTCTTTTGTTCGGGAAGGGAGTGGATGGACCTGAGGAAAGAAAGCAAAAGCAAGGTTATCATCACCGAGCTCTTCAACAGCCTCCTTGATTGCACCATAGGTCGATCCCCACCCCACCACCAAGGTATCGGAGTTCTCATCGCCAATGATTCTTGGTTCAATATCCTGGTAGGCAGAGAGTTTTCTCATTCTCTTGTCCATCATAGTTTGGCGAACAGCGGCACTCTCAGTTATTCGTCCATCTTCAGTATGCTCATCACTATCAACACAGACAAAGCCTTTTCCCTGACCTGGTATTGCTCGTTCGGAGATGCCTGAATCGGTTATCTTGTAGCGCTTGTAAGTGGATTCACTCCTGACTACATGATTCGTCCTTTCCAACTTGGAGAAATCTACCTTCTCCATGATCCCTTCGCCATCCAGATAGTACTGATCAGTCAAGACGAAGACCGGAATCTGATAGGCATCAGCAATTTCAAAGGCTTTATGGGTGAGCAACACCCCATCCTCCCAGGTACCCGGGGCAAGTATGACACGGGGGAAATCTCCGTGTCCGGAGTAGAGTGCGAGATTCAAATCACCTTGCTCTGTACGTGTCGGCAATCCTGTTCCCGGCCCTGGGCGCTGTGCAAGATGAACAACCACAGGGGTCTCGGTAATACCTGAAAGACTGATACCTTCACTCATCAAGGCAAACCCTCCTCCACTGGTGGTAACCATAGCCCTTGCTCCTGCATACCACGCGCCGAGAGCCATATTGATGGCGGCAATTTCATCTTCTGCCTGCTCCACCAACACAGAGTGTGAGCGCTCATGGGACGCAAGATAAACCATAACACTGGTTGCTGGTGACATTGGATAGGAAGCAAGAAAGTTGCAGCCTCCACTGAGGGCTCCGATTCCGATGGTTTCAAATCCCTTGATGGCCTTCATCGTGGTAACAGTTTCATCGCGTTTTACCGAGAAGTGATAATCACTCTTCTCAGCTGCCCCCTTTCCGAAATCGAAAGCCTTGATGTTGTTCTTAACGATATCCTCTCCCTTCCTGGAAAACTGTTCGGAAAGCAAGGAATGTGCAATGCTCTCGTCACATGAGAAGAGTGTGCTCAACACTCCGATAAAGAAGGTATTGGTGTAAAGTTGACTCCCGAGTTTCTCCATCTGCTCCTTGACATTCACCGCATACAAGCGGGCGTCTGTCTTTTGTGCTGTGATGTAGTCCTCTTCACCAATGATAAGCGTATCCCCATCAATGCGATCAAGCAATCGGTCCAGACCATCCTTACTTAGAACGATCAGTACATCAATACGGCCAACAAAGGCCTGTACAGGTTTTGGTGCAATCCTGATCTCAGAGGTATTGTTCCCTCCACGGACACGACTCATGAGTTCCTTTGCAATAAATGCATGGTACCCACTTTTTTGCAACAAGGAGATAAACAAGGACTCGATGGTCTGGAGCCCTTGGCCAGCTTCTGCGGAAAGGACAATACTGTATGATTGTCGTTCCATATAGACCTCCTTTTCTGTGAGTTAGCAACCATTACAATTCCTAGCTCTTTACTTTGCTTTTGTATTTCTTTATCTTATCATAGTATTGAAAAAACACAATTGGTAAGGAGCAACGCTCTTGGTTAGAAATAAGGTACTACGTCTCATACTGGCTTTCTTTGGAATCATCTCAGTAGTCCTGGGAGGTATAGGTGTATTTTTACCGGTACTTCCTACCACTCCATTTGTACTGCTCGCAGGACTTCTCTTCTCTTTTTCCAGTGAACGTCTCGGAGGCTGGTTGGAACAGAACAGGATATTGGGTCCTTACCTGAAGCATTATCGAAAAGGGACAGGAATTCCGAAAAAAGCAAAGGTCAAGGCACTTATAACGCTATGGATTGGTATGGGGATCACTTTTTACCTTGTAGGAAAGCTTCCCTTGATCATCATGCTTGCAACCATTGCCACCATTGTCAGCATCCATATCATAACCATCAAACCAAAACACGTTGAGGTAGCGAACTAGACTGAGTATTCCTTATTCCTGGTAAGCAACACCAGAATGGTGATGCTGGAGACAAGCAAGACCAAAATGCTTCCTTGCAGGAGGGGCATCCACTGCAATCCCACATAAGACCCAACCAACCCAAACAGTGGAGGGGTGACCGTACTTCCAATATAGGCACTGGCCATCTGTAGGCCAATGATTCGCTGGCTCAACTCAGGTCCAAAACTTCGTGGGGTTTGGTGAATCAGGCTCGGGAATATGGGAGCACATCCCAAACCAAGCAACAAGAGGGAGAGTCCGGCAAAGATCAGGGAGGCAAAGAACAAGGCAATAATGCTGACAAGGCAGAGAAACAATCCCAGAAAAATCATACGGATATTACTCAATCGGTAACTGATGAAACCGCTTGCCATTCTTCCCACAGTTATCCCAAGGAAGAACAGAGAACCATAGAAGGCAGCATCGGATGGAAGCAACTGCTTCACCTGGACCAGATAACTAACCGCCCATAGTCCCGTGGAAATTTCCAATGCACAGTAGAAAAAGAAAGAGAGCAGGGCAAAGGGAAGTGCCTTATGACGAAGAGACCCCTTCTGATGGACTGCATGATGCTCTCCTTCCCTTTTCCCCTTGGGATCTACCCAGAGGGACAGAGAAGCTATCAACGCAAATACCAGGAGTGTTTGCATCAGGGTGAGTATCCGATACCCGCTTCGATACCCAAGCTGCAAGGAGAGGGCAAGTCCCATGACTGCAGGGCCTGCACTTGCTCCCAAGCCCCAAAAGGAGTGCAACCAGTTCATATGGCGCGCTTCATAGTGCAGTGCAACATAGTTGTTGAGCGCTGAGTCAACTGAACCAGCACCCAACCCAAGGGGAACTGCCCACAGCATGAGTATAGGAAGCGATGAGGCAAAGGAGAATCCCAAGAGAGCAACAGCTGTCATCGTTACACTGACGAGGGTCACCTTTCCCGTCCCAAATCGACTGGTCATCCGATAACTCATAAGAGCTGAGACCACCGTGCCGATGGAAGATGTCGCCCCAATAAGTCCAGCACTCCAGAAGGGAAGATCGAGTGATTGTTGCATGACCGGCCAGATGCTGCCCAATACACCATCAGGCAATCCAAGGCTGATGAAGGCAAGATAGATAACCACTAAAAGAGTCATATCAAGCAGCTCCCCATGTAAGGAAATAGACCGTTACCAGGACCGCAAGAGCAACACGGTAATAGCCAAAGGCAGAGAAGTCATGACGACGGACATAAGCAACCAATGCCTTGATACAAAGCAGGGATACAAGGAAGGAGGCAATAAAAGCGATACCTATCAGGAGATACTCCTCTGTGCTGTAACTGAGTCCCAACTTGATCAATTTCAGGAGGGAGGCTCCTGCCATGACCGGTATAGCCATAAAGAATGAGAATTTTGCAGCCACCGACCGTTCCATCCCGATGATGATCCCGCCAAGTATGGTGGAACCACTTCTGCTGGTTCCCGGGATCAGGGCAAGCATCTGGAAGAGTCCAAGGGATAATGCATCACGGTAGGTAATTTCGGAAAGCTCCTTTACACGGTGCTCCCTTTTACCCCACTTTCCTTTCTCAAGCACAATATAGAGCAAACCGTAGGCAAAGAGTGCAATGGCAACCACTTCCCACCGATAAAGGTAGGTATCCATCAGATCATCGATCAAGATTCCTATCACTCCAGCAGGAATCGTGGCAATGATTACTTTCAACCAGAGAATATAGGTCTCAGTCTTCTGTTTGGCATCCTTACCCTTGGTGAAGGGGTTCAACGTTGAGAAATACAGGATAATCACGGCAAGTATTGATGCAAGCTGGATGATGACAAAGAAGAGTTCTCTTGCGTCCTCGCCCAAACTGAGATGAATCACTTCATCCAAAAGCAATAGATGTCCCGTTGAGCTGATGGGAAGCCATTCAGTAATCCCCTGTACAATTCCCAAAAGCAATGATTTCAAACCTTCCTGAAACATATACCCCTCCAACCTTGAGCAAGTCTAAAGCAAACGGTTCTGCTTTACAAGATTGGTTATTCGTCCATGCATAAGTTCCCCCACCTTGTGTTGATTCCCTGCAAATGATAGATTTGCCGTGTAAGGGAGAGGAGCATGGCACTGCATATTGTCCTGTTTGAGCCAGAGATACCACAAAATACCGGAAATATTGCACGGACATGTGCAGCCGTTGGTGCAACCTTGCACTTGGTGCATCCTCTTGGAT
>NZ_JAEKNT010000060.1 GCF_016406725.1 Sphaerochaeta sp. S2
GAGCAGTATTTCGGGGATGCAGTGTCCTTTGCAGAAGAAAGCGATCTTGAGGGACTGAGGATTCCTCACTTCTACAGCCCGTTCTATGTGTACAAGTATGCGACAGGGTTGAGTGCTTCCATAGCCTTGAGCAAGAAAGTGCTCAATGGGACAGAGCAAGACAGGCAGTCGTACCTCGACTTCCTTCGTAGTGGAGGCAGCCTCTACCCCATTGAATCACTACGGAAAGCTGGTGTTGATATGCAGAAGGAAGAGCCTGTAAAGGATGCTCTTTCCACCTTCTCATCCCTTCTGGACCAGGCTGAAAGCCTGCTCTCGTAAATGTTGCACTCAATTTTCAAAAGAGGGCTTGACGAGCTCCCCGCCCTTGTTGTATTGTTGGCACGTTCACTTCAAGAGCGAACAATACTTCAAGAATGCGGTAGTGGTGGAATTTGGTAGACACGCTAGCTTGAGGTGCTAGTGGGAGAAATCTTGTGCTGGTTCAAGTCCAGTCTACCGCACTTACTAACCCTTTTCTGTTTAACGAAATAAACAGAAGAGGGTTTTTCTTTTTAGCCCATTTTTCTGTATCACCCGTGATGCTGTACACAAAAATGTACTCAAAAGGAGAAAAAGGTGTTATGAAGCAACAATTCACTCTCTCGAGGCGAAATGGAATTTGGTACTACTTCGCTTAACGGCAACACCACTGTAACGCAATCACTGTCACGAATTTCACTTTGGATGTATTTCAGGAAACATTTCATCACCAAAACATGAGAACTCCAAACAGATCAAATGAAAGCATCAGGTATATGGATGAAGATACATGTATTTATAATATTACATGTTTGACATATTTATCGTTTCACGATAAATTTTTCCTGTAATTCAATACTTATTACATGGAGAACAATATGAATCACTATAAAAATCCATACCTAAAACCTATTCTGATGCTCCTTACCACCAGCATTATCCTCGGCAGTATTGCTCTTGTTGTTCTGGCTGCCTATCTCATTATTGCACCATTGACCAGCTCTGCTTCCCAGGTTTCCCTACCGGTTCTGATGCAGAATGGACTGCAGTTTGCAGTTCCAGTCCACGCTGAGAGTGCAGGTATGTATAGCATCTATTCTTTCGTGGTGGTGATTACCCTCTTCTTGTCACTTCTCTTTCTCTTCTTCCTAAGAAAAGCAGTGGACTCCCTTTCCAAAAAGAATGGTTTTACCGAGTTGTTGCCCCAAGCTTTTCGTTCAATGGGGCTGCTGTTGTTGCTTACAACCTACCTAAGGCAGTTCCATCTCTATCTTTTCCTGCAACTTGCGGGACCGGTTGCTCATGAATTACTGCACTTCAGCTTCACCCCCATTACCTCTGAGGTACTGTATGCCTTGGCACTCCTTGCCTTGGGAAAAGTATTCTCCTACGCCCTGTACCTGCAGAGCGAGTACGAACAAACGGTATAGGTACACAATATGCCCATCATCATACGCCTCGATAGAGTGCTGGCCGATCGAAAGATGTCACTTACTGAATTATCAGAGAAGGTTGGTATCACCATGGCAAACCTTTCAAACCTCAAGACAGGAAAAATCAGTGCTGTAAGGTTGGCAACCATGGAAGCCATCTGCAGACATCTATCATGCCAACCAGGCGATCTGTTTGAGTATGTGGAGGATTAGCGGTCTCTCTAGGCTTCTTCCACCTCAATGCCAAGCTTCCCGAGAATCTCCTTGTCCTGATCATTCAGCTCACTCCTATACGGAGTATCATTCTCCCTGAATGTTACTTCCTGGATATCCATAACTGTAAAAAGTGCTTGGCTCAGGCTGTAATCGCTATCTTGCAACTTTTCCAGTAGTTTTTGACGAATGATTTCAGAGATGAGCTGGAGAAATACCCTGCCAGGAAAATACTGGGGGGACTGGATGTGCAGCAACCTGCAGTCCTCTTGGTTCATGAGGTTGTTGAACCGATGTTCAAAGTCATTACGCTGTTCATACTTGGCAAGAGCTTGCTCTGCTGAGAGCCCTGTGTTTGTGATCACTGCCCAGATACCTGCCTGGGAGGCCTCAAAGGTTCTCAGAGGGTCTCGACTCAGACTCACCCTGTTACTTCCATTGGGTCGTTTTCGCACCTTGAAATAGGTTTCATATAAACGGGCATGCTCCTCGAGTGGAACTTCAAACTCCAACTCTCGTTTACATCTCCCCAGCAAGGAGAGTAGATTGCTTCGCTGGTTCTCCCTCCACTGCTCATCATAATAGAGATGAATGGTAAGAGACTCCTCCTCCAGGAAGGGTGCAGGGAGACTCAGACTCCTCAGCTCCCTACCCTTGCAATCATAGAGCGCTGTCCCCTGCATGATCTCATCACGATGTTTTTCAATGAATTGCTCCAACCATCTCTTTCGAGTTGGGATGCGGATGATGAACCGATAGCCCAACTCAACCAGCTCCTGAATCCTGGGGACTGAGAAATATCTGCGATTAAGCATCAATACCGTATCGGTATCGAATTCCAGAGTATCCATCACATTAGCGATGGTCTTACTGCTAAGCATCGTCCCATCCAGAATCTGAAACGAATAAGGAATGTGGTTATCACCATGGGCAAGCAAGATAATGGTATTCTGTTCCAATGCCTCAATATCCCGGTTATATCCATACTGCAGGAATGGGTTATGATTCTGATAACTGGCTGTACTGCACAGGTCAAAGAGGATTTCACTGGTACTCTCATCAAATTTTTCCAAGCAACGTTGTCCCCAGAGCCGAAGGAACTCAGCATCTAGGGATCGAAGGATCCCCTGCAATTCAGACAAACTCTCCACACTCGTGTATATTCCCTGTTTCCAATGGGTAGCATAGGAGATGGGGTTGTTTGAACAGATCAGGTACCAAGCAAGATGCAAAAGTTTTTCCACCTTCTCCTTGCTCATGAATGGCTGCATCCACTCTCTTAGGCTGAGTTCCTTTTCAATGACTTCCTGCAACTGCTCAAACGCATAGGGCCGGAACGAAGGAATCGCTTTAACAGTCTCCGCTCCCTGACTCTCCAGTTCCTGTTGATATGTAGGGTTATAGATCGGCTCTCCCGTTACTCCATCAAGTTTACCGATGCATCGACGTTTATGCCGTGTCTGTTTTTTATCAGGGTCCCAGTAGTACTGGTCCTCATATAAATAGGTGACATGATTCTTCTTATTGACAATTTCAATGATTTTTGGGCGTGATAATCTCGAAACCATGTTATAATTTATAGCATTCTTTTTTTATTTAATCAAGAGTAAAGTACCCCTAGTAAACTAATTATGCCTGACCATGTTATAAACAGTAAAAACACACAAAGCATTAAGGGTAAAGAAATAGCTGTTTTACAGTTGTATGAAACAGGTATTCATTGTTACAATTCTATATCAATTTTTTCAAAGGAGTTTATTTTGAAAAATACGAACAAATTGTATCGAAAGTTGCTTATTATTGGATTGATGTTACTGATTTCGCTTCCTGCCTTGGTTGCACAAGGACAGACGGAAACTACAAATACCATCACCTTCGCTGGTTCCGGTGGATACCCTCCATTTAACTACATGAAAGAAGATGGGGATATCATCGGGTTTGATGTTGATGTTGCTGCTGAGATCGCCAACCGCCTGGACATGGAACTGGAATACGTAGCCACTGCATGGGACGGAATTGTTGAAGGCCTCAGGGCAAAACGCTATGACGGAATTTTGGGCAGTATGGGAATCACAGAAGAACGCGAGGCAGTCATCGACTTCTCCATCCCTTACTATTACAGTGGCCCACAGTTGATAGCCATGAAGGATGGCGGTATCAATTCTGTTGATGACCTTACCAGTGATAGTACCCTTGGGCTTGTAACTGGAACCACCTTTGAGAATGATGCAAAGAATCTTGGTACCAAGGTTAAGCTCTATGAAGATGACAACCAGACCTTGATCGAACTGCTCAACGGTCGTGTAGACGGCGTCCTGACCGATAGGATTGTTGGACTGAATGCCATCAACCAGCTGAAGGATGGGGACAAGCTTACACTCGTAGGATCAGTACTCCGCAGTGAAGTCATGGGTATTGGTTTCCATGAGGATGACGATGAGCTCCGTGAGCAGGTCAATGCTGCACTCAACGATATGTTTGCCGATGGCACCATGAAACAGATTAGTGAAAAGTGGTTCAACGGTGAAGACATTACCGTAGAGTAAGGGAGAATCCTAGAATGAGTATATTACCATGGGATCTAACGGTGATTCCCCAGCGTTTTTTCCAATTCGCTGATGCAGCACTCTATACGCTACAGATCACCTTTTTCGGGATTCTACTTGGTCTTATTATTGGATTGGTGGCCGCTCTCGGCCGCCTTTCCAAACGTCAATGGGTAAGTGCCATCAGTAGAGCTTACATCTTCCTCATCAGGGGAACACCTCTGCTGGTGCAGTTGTTCATCATTTACTACGGACTTACCAGCATTGTAACCATCGACCCTATCCCCTCTGCGATCATCGCACTTGGGGTACATAACGGTGCTTACATTGCCGAAATTTTCCGTGGATCCATCCAGTCCATCGATTACGGGCAGATGGAAGCTGCTCGAAGCCTGGGTATGACCCAGGGGAAGGCAATGCAACGTATTGTGCTCCCACAAGCCTTCAAGCGAGCTGTTCCCCCATTGGGCAACCAGTTGATCATCGCATTGAAGGACAGCAGCCTTGCATCTACTATTGCCGTTCCAGAGCTTATGCTCAAGGGAAGGCAGATGGGCTCTTCCTCCTTCATGTACATGGAGATGTTCCTTATTGTCGGCATCTGGTACCTGATCATGACGAGCCTGCTCTCATTCGTGATGCATCGCATCGAACAAAGATTGAAGGTGAGTGACCATGACTAAACAAACACACAAGACAGATGAAACAATCCTGAAGATAGAACATCTCAAGAAGTGGTTCGGTGACCTGGAAGTTCTCAAGGACATCAACCTCGAAGTTAAGCGGGGCGAAGTGGTGGTAATCATCGGCGCCTCGGGAAGTGGAAAAAGCACGTTGCTGCGCTGTGTAAACTTTCTGGAGAAAGCCCAGAAAGGAAAGATATACGTTAATGGCAAGCGAGTAAAGCAACAGGAAAAACAACTGAACAAGGTCCGCCAGGGTCTTGGGATGGTTTTCCAGCACTTCAACCTATTCCCCCACATGACGGTCATCGGCAATGTGATGGAGGGAATGGTACATGTCAAGAAGATGCCCAAGGAGAAAGCAAGGAAGAAAGGTCTTGAGATCCTTGAGCAGGTTGGACTGAGCGATAAAGCGGATGTCTACCCAGCCATGCTTAGCGGCGGACAGAAGCAACGTGTCGCCATTGCCCGTGCACTTGCCATGGAACCCGAGATCATGCTTTTTGACGAACCTACCAGCGCACTCGATCCAGAGCTGGTTGGTGAGGTACTCTCGGTCATGACTGACCTTGCAAACAAGGGGATGACGATGTTGGTGGTAACCCATGAGATGTGGTTCGCCAAGGAGGTCGCAGACCGTGTCATCTTCATGGATGAAGGAGTCATCCTTGAGGAAGCTCCCCCTGAGGAGATGTTCAGTGCTCCAAAGGAAGAACGTACCCTAGCCTTCCTGAAACAGGTACTTCCCCCACAGGATGATGAATAGAACCGTACGTTTATTGTAATACCCAGACCCCTTGCTCTAATCAGCAGGGGGTTTTTTTCATTCCTTGCTCAGGCAACTACCAACGTAATTGCACTATAGACAAGCAACAACGCCAGCAGCCCATTTACCACTCTCCTGACCCTCTGTGAGGTAAGGAGATGAGAGAATGCAGCACCAAAGGAAGCCCAGAGGGAGATTGCAGAGAAACTCATTGTTGTAAGGAAGAGAGCACTCAAGAACAAGGCTGTCATACTCCGGTCCATGGAACCAAGAAATGTTGTATAGATGGTAAGGGCAAGGACCAGTACCTTTGGATTGAAGAGCTGCAACAACAACCCATCCTTGTAGCCCAGCAGTCTGGGGCTCTGCTCGGAAAATGCATAGTCGGCATGCAGGACACGGTAGGCAAGATAGAGGATGTACGCTGCCCCTACATAGGAAAACACCTGCATCACCTCAGGAAGCACACGAAGTAGAAGAGAAGCAAAGAGCCCACCAAGGAGCATGATGGAGAAAAAGCCGGTTGCGATTCCCAAGAAATACGGGATGCTACGCCGATACCCCACCTGTATTCCCATCATTGCACTACTGATGGTATTCGGTCCTGGGGTAAATGTAGTCACAAAGGTAAAAATGAATACCGAGACATAGTCAATCTCCATGAATCACTCCAGCGTCGATTATAGCAGAATTGAACAGGTCTAGAGAAAAAAAATCCCCGGGAAAACCCCGGGGAGAAAATCATGAAATGTTCGATTAATACTGCTTCGGTCCTGCAGCAAGAGCTGCCTCAACCAAGGCATAGAAATCGTTGACGTGGATGGTTGCACCAGCGATATCATCGGTGTGGCCGTCCTCGTCCTTGTAGGTGATCTCTTTTGGATCCTGGGTGGAGAGCAGGTATGCCTCGACAGCAGCAGCCTGTTCATGCCACTCCTTACCGATCGCACTGCGTGCCAACATGCCATATTCACCATCAGCAGCAACCTGCTTCTTGTCACGACCGTCTTTGTCCACTGCACTCCAGTACACATTCTCAATGTTGCCGTTGTTTACCAACAAGGAGACATAGCCTTTCCAACCGGAGGAACTGAAAGCCTCTTCGCTGGCATAGTAGGAACCATCCTTGAAGGGACCAATCTCAGTCGGTCCTGCTGCAAGAGCTTCCTTGGCAAGGTTGTAGAGAGCATCAACATGGATTGAGACACCCGCGATGTCATCAGTGTGCCCATCTTCATCCTTGTAGGTGATACCATCAAGGTCCTGGGTCTCAAGCAAGTATGCTTCTGCCTTGACAGCCTGCTCATACCACTCTGCCTGTGCATTACCGAACTTGACCATATTGTAGTTACCGGCCTTGTCGTACGGCTTCTTTTCATCCCCTGCTCTATTGACAGCACTCCAGTTGACAGCAGCAATGCGGCCATTGAGTACGGTCAAGGAGACATATTCTTTCCAACCAGAGGAAGGATAGGAATCTGCAATGGCGAAGTATGCGCCATCCTCGTATGGGCCACGGCCAACAGGACCAGAGGCGAGTGCTTCGCTTGCGAGGTCGAAGAAGGCATCAACATGGACGGATACACCAGCGATTGCATCGGTGTGACCTTCATCATCCTTGTAGGTAATGGCGGAAGGATCCTGGGTCTCAAGCAAGTATGCTTCAGCCTTTTCAGCCTGTTCATACCACTCAGCCTGGGCACTACCGAACTTGACTATGTTGTACTTGCCAGCCTGGTCATAGCTCTTCTTGTCAGCGCCAGCATTGATGTTAACTGCATTCCAGTCAGCATCAGTGATCTTCCCACCTTCGACAGTAAGGGTTACTGTCTCCTTCCAACCGGAAGAAGCAAAGGTGTCACCTGCGGCGAAATACACGCCATCAGCATACGTTTCGGTTGCTGCAGGTGCTGCAGGTGCCGGTGTGGAAACAGTCGGCTCAGCTTTCGGTGCAGCAACAGCTGCCTGGGTCTCTTCACTCTCTGACTTGGCGCAGCCAACAAAGGCAAGCATGATAGCCAAGACGGTCAGAACCAGCAATAGATGTTTCTTCATCGTAAGATACTCCTCAAATACTTGAAAATCGTTCAAACTTTATTTATATATAATCATATACTGATTTTTGACACTCATGCAATATCGTCATAAAATTATCAATACATATTTTCAGTTACTATTAATTGTCAATATTTGTTTATAATAGTTGTATTTATACAAAATACTATACCAATTGTTTTACTCTGATATCAAAAATGTGCACAAAAAAATTTTCAAATTTTCTTTACTGTAAGTAACGCTTACAGGAGAATTACCTTACACAGAGGAGAGGTTTGTAGCACAAGAATATTCAAGGATATGTGTATTTTGTATCGATAAAAACATGGTATAATTGCATTAATTCTTAGTTTTATGCTAGAGTGCCTTCTTGTGAGACTTGGTGGGGTTAAAATGATAGTTCCCACCTTCCTAATAATTCTCGCTGTACCCGTACAGGGCCAACAAGGAACGTGATGATGGATAAGAAACAGATTGTTATTTTAGGTGGAGGCTATGCAGGTGTGCATGCAGCAAAAGCACTGCACAAGGCATTCAAGAAACAGAAAGACAAGGTTGAGATTACCTTGATCGACAAGAACCGCCACCATATTCTCATGACCGAGCTGCATGAAGTTGCAGGAAATCGTGTTGATGAGGCATCGGTTAAGATCTCCTTTGACCGTATTTTTTCCGGCAAGATGGTTAGGGTTGTACAAGACAAAATTACCAGCATTGATTTCGAGAAGCAGGTGCTCGCTGGAGAAAGGTCCACCTACTCCTATGATCAACTTCTTATCAGCACTGGAGCCCAGACTGCCGATTTCAATATTCCAGGAGTTAAGGAACACGCTTTCTATCTCTGGAGTCTTGAGGATGCATTGAAACTCCGCACCCATATTGAATCCACGGTACGTAAGGCTGTCAAGGAAGCTGACGAGGAAAAGCGCAAGCAGATGCTCACTTTTGTAGTGGCAGGCGGTGGTTTTACCGGTGTAGAGCTTATTGGAGAGCTGACCGAGTGGCTTCCCATCCTGTGCAAGAAACACGGTATAGACTTCAAGAAAGAGGTTCGCTTGATCAACTGCGAGGGACTGGGAAATATTTTGAATATGCTTCCTGAGAAACCTCGAGAGAAGGCAGTCAAACGTATGGAGAAGAAGGGTGTTGAGATTATGCTCAACAGCCTGATCACCAATGTTGAAGCAGATAGATTCACCACCAAAAACGGAGATGTCATCAAGACGGAGACTCTGGTATGGACCTGTGGTGTCCGTGGTACTGAATTCTGCGAAAGACTCCCCCTCACCGATGGAAAGATTGGTAGAAAGGCTGTCAATGAGTTCATGCAGAGCCCCGATCATAATAACGTCTATCTCGCTGGAGATGGCATGTGGTTCATCGAGGATAACCGAGCAGTACCACAAATTGTCGAGGCTGCAGAGCAGACTGCAAAGACCGCTGCTGACGGCATTATCTATACCATCAAGCAGGAACTCGGGCTGAAAGCAACTCCTCCAAAACCATACAAGTCAAACTTCCATGGATACATGGTGTCCATCGGTGGAACATACGCAGTCAGCCATACTGCTGGAATATCTCTTTCAGGATTCTTTGCCATGGCCCTCAAGCATCTGGTGAACCTGTATTATCAGAGCGGAGTATGTGGAG
>NZ_JAEKNT010000061.1 GCF_016406725.1 Sphaerochaeta sp. S2
GACCTCTATCAAGCACAGAGAATTACCGTCGACCTTACCACCGAGGCCATCACGATGGAAGGAGCAATCAAGGGGGTTGTCAATGGATAAGTTTACCAGCCTTATTGAGGTACGGAACCTGGCAAAATCCTATGGAAAGAAAGAAGTGGTAAAGGATGTCTCCTTCTCCATGCACTCAGGGCAGATCATTGGATTGCTGGGTCCCAATGGAGCAGGAAAAACCACTACATTCTACATGATTGTAGGGTTTCTCAAGGCTCGCAAGGGAACCATTCTACTCAATGGTGAGGATGTAACTGAACTTCCCATGTACATCCGCAGCAAGAAGGGGCTCGCTTACCTGCCCCAGGAACCTTCAATTTTCCGCAAACTCAGTGTGGAGGATAATATCCGTTTGGTTGCCCAAACAAGAAGGGATCTAAGCCACAGTGAACAGGAAGAGAAAGTTGAGCAACTGCTCCATGAGTTCGGGATTGAAGATATTCGCTCTCAGAAGGGATATACCTTGAGTGGAGGGGAACGAAGGCGTACCGAGATTGCACGTTCCTTGGCAAGCAATCCACAGTTCCTCTTGCTCGATGAGCCTTTTGCGGGCATCGACCCGAAGGCGGTCTTTGAGATCAAGCAGTTGATCAAGGCACTCGCAGCGAAGGGTATCGGTATCCTGCTTACCGACCACAATGTGCGGGACACACTCTCCATCACTTCCTGCTCACATATCATCAATGCAGGGACCATCCTGGTTTCAGGAGGAAAGCAGGAGTTGCTTTCCAACCAGATAGCCAGGGATATTTATTTCGGACAAGATTTCGGGGAGGACACCTAATGGATTTTTCAGCACAGCTTTCACTCTCCCAAAAACAGCAACTCAAGCTTAGCCCACAGATGCTTCAGTCCTTTGAGTTGATGACACTCCCACTCACTGAGCTGCAACAACGAGTCAAGAATGAAATTGAGTCCAATCCTGCTCTAGAGATACCCTCTTCATGGGAGGTTTCCTATGAACGTTTTGCCCAGCAAAAACAACAAAAAGAGTCCAGTGGGATTGATGACAGTTACTCCGACTCTTCTTCCTACGGAAGCGATCGACCCGGCTATGACAGTGAGGCGAGCGATCGAAGGCAGAAGTTCATGGAAAATGCCTTCTCCTCAGAAGAAACACTCCAGGAGCACTTACTCAGCCAACTGGGATGTGAACCACTGAATGAGGAAGAGTACGTCGTGGGAGAGCTCCTGATAACAAACCTGGATGCAAATGGATTTTTCACTGAAGAACCTGATGTCTTGGTCCCTGTACATTTCCAGGAACACCTTCCCAAGCTTCTGAATATCATCCGCCAGTTCGATCCCACAGGCGTGGGTGCAAAGGATTGGCGAGAGTCTCTTATTCTCCAGGCTGAGGCTAAAGGGATGAGAGGGGAAGAGCTTGCACGATTTTCTGAATTGGTCAGGGATAATCTGGAACTGATGAGGGCAAACAAACAAACCCAAGTTGCAAAGAACCTTGGTGTGGGTATTGATGAACTGGAAGACCTCTGGAATTTCCTGAAAACATTAACCCCTTTCCCGGGACAGGGGTTCTCCAGCGGGCCTGAGCAGTCTGTAATTCCTGATGTTTCAATCAAGCAGGAAGAAGGTGAGCTTGTACTCAGAATGAATGACTCATCGCTCCCTGATCTACGAATCAACGCAGAGTTTGAGCAACTAGCCCAAGAAGTAGGGGCAGCAGACGAGGCGAAAAAGGCACAACAGTATATCAACCAGCAGATTAAAAGTGCCAATGAACTGATTTTTCAGATACAGGTACGAAACCAGACGCTCTACAAGGTTGCCCAGGTACTGCTTCGGGAACAGAGGGACTTCTTTCTCCTTGGCCCTCAATACCTGAAACCACTCACCCAGAAGTCGGTAGCCCAGGAAATTGGGGTACATGAGACAACGGTAAGCAGGATATCAACCGCAAAGTGGATCGATACTGATTGGGGAATTATTCCTATAAAGAAATTGTTCAGTAGTTCGGTCGGTGCAGATGGCGCGAAGCATTCAAAGCAGGCGGTTAAAGAGATTATCAGGCAGATATTGGAAGCACATGAGGGCAAGAAAGCGCTCAGCGACCAGAAAATCTCAGACCTGCTCAAGGAGCGGGGAATATCTGTTGCTCGAAGAACCGTTGCAAAATACCGCAACGAGCTCAATATTGATCCATCATTTATCAGGGGAAATGACTGACAGCAACCTCCAAGCGTAATGAATGGGGCGCCGAAGCGCCCCATCTCATATTCCCAATAGATTAAAACTTGTTACTTATGGTCTGTAATCTTCCCTTTCTCCTTTCTTGCTACTGCCTCGATCTTGTCGGTTATCAGCTCGATACCTTCATAGAGTTCGTAGCAGTCATACGTGACCATCTTGACGGTACCCCAAGAAAAGTGAAGTTTTGCATCCAAATGATACCCCTGCCCTACCGGTTCACGGGTTATGGCAATATCCAGGTCATGGATATACCCCTCTGCAAACTGTAGCTTCTGGAGTTTCTTGTCCAAAAATTCACGCGTTGCGTCACTTGGGTTATAACGGATGCCTCTGACTGTCAAATTCATAAGCCCTCCTTTGACTATGGTCATACATTAAGGATAAGGCTTGGAAAGTCAATCGTCAATGGACATTTGGCTCTTAGAATAAGCCTCCTGCAATAATTCTTGCACTATATTTCACTGTCACAAGCGTTTATTTCTCTCTTTCCCCATCTTTAGAAAAGACTATTCTCCCGTTTTCCCCCTTGCGAAATCCTATCAACAATTGTATAGTAAAACGGTATATAGAGAGGAGTTGAGCATGCCTGATTTTACTGTCTTGGATTTGTTGGACCTGGACCTGAAGGAACACAATCACTTACGTCTTAGCTGTATAGCTGGACGCTCTGGGCTCTCCAAGCGGATTACCACCAGCAAAATCAGTAGGCCTGGACTTCCTCTCAGTGGATTTTTCGAGGAATTCAGCAACAACTCCATCCAGGTCTTCGGCAAGGGAGAGCGAGCCTACCTGGATAAGTTGGAGGGGGAGCAAAATACCGATAGCATCAACAAGCTCTTCAGCTATGACATTCCCTGTTGTGTCTTTTGTGACAATAGTGACCCAAGTCCTCGGCTCATTGAACTGGCAGAGGAGACAGGTACTGCAATTCTCAAGACAGATCTCCTTTCCAGTGATTTTTCCAGACGTCTGTACCAGACACTTGATGAGGTATTTGCCCCTACCCAAACCATTCACGGTGTTCTTGTTGAGGTGTATGGTATCGGGGTACTGATCACAGGAGAAAGCGGTGTTGGAAAGAGTGAAACAGCTCTTGAGTTGATCGAACGAGGACACCGATTAATCAGTGACGATACGGTCAAGCTGAGAAATATCAGTGACAATTACCTCATCGGGATGGGAGAGAATCCACTCCTCGCCCACCACATGGAACTGAGAGGACTGGGCATAATCAATCTTGCAAACCTCTATGGGGTTGGCGCCATCAGGGACCGAAAGCAGGTCCAGCTTGCTGTTCATCTCGAACCATGGGATGCACAAAAGAACTATGACCGGGTTGGGGAAGCAACACTGGAGGATATCTACTTGGGTATTGCCATTCCAAAGGTCATCATTCCAGTAAAGCCTGGCCGAAACATACCGGTCATCATCGAGACTGCTTCCAGAAACGAGCGTCTGAAAAAACTCGGGTACTATTCAGCCAAGGAGTTCGACCAGAGTGTTCTCAAGTGGCTGGAGAGTGAGTCAGCACGAAAAATGTACTATATCAATGAGGAGACGCTGTGATGGTAACCAGAGAATTGAAGGTCTATAACCGAGCCGGCATTCATGCACGGCCAGCTGCATCAATCGTCAAGCTGGCCAATCAATACAAGAGTGATCTGTATCTGGAAAAGGATACAATGAAGATAAATGGGAAATCCATCATGGGGATCATCACATTGGGAGCAACACACCAGAGCTCCATCATGATGACGTGTGATGGACCGGATGAACAACAAATGGCAGATGCAATTGAGCATCTGTTTGAAAACAGGTTTGAGGAGTAGCAGATGCGCGAACTTACCGATCGACAAAAGGCCATAGCAACCTTCATCAGTTCGTACATCAAGGAGAACAACTACGCTCCTTCAGTACGCGATATTGCTGATCACTTCCAGTTCTCAGTAAAGGCAGCCCATGACCATCTGAAAGCACTTGAGGCCAAGCAGGTGATAAAAACCACCGGAGGAGTCTCCCGGTCCATTGAAGTTATCGGTGAAGAGTTCTTCCCACGTGAAGAACTGATCCAAGTACCGGTCATTGGTTCCATTGCCGCAGGAGCACCCTTGATGAGCGAAGAGAACACTGATTTCATCCTCAACATCCCTGCAACCATGTTGAGAACGACAAGAAACACCTACTTTGCCCTGAAAATCAGGGGAGAGAGTATGATCGAGGATGGCATATACGATGGGGATATTGCCATCATCCGTAAGTGCGATGTAGCTGAACGGGGTGACATAGTAGCTGCATCCGTGGGGGATGATGAACCGGGAATTACACTCAAGGGGTACTATCCTGGCAAGGGAAGTGTAGAACTTCGTCCAGCCAATGCATCCATGGGCCCAATCATCACGCGTTCTTGCAAGATTCACGGCAAGTTGCACCTTCTGATCCGGAACTATCGATGAGTGAACGAGCATATCTTCTACTCGGCCCCGAAACAGGGACCAAGGAACAGGTACTGAAAGATATCCGTGACAAGCTTAAAGAAGCCCATGGGGGGGAGATAGAGCTTAGCAGGTTCTACCCATTTGAAACAGAAAATGGGGAAATCCTTTCTGCTCTGAACAACAACAGTTTGTTCAGTGAGCATCGTATGGTTATCTTGAGCCAAGCTGAGCAGCTTGGATCGGCCATGGTGGACTCCATTGCAAACTATCTTGCCCATCCAGTGGAAACAGCAACGTTGATCATTATTTCCAGTGAGCTCTATCTCTCACAGAAGATCATGAAGGCGATTCCCAAGAGGAATATCCAGACGTTCTATGATCTGCTGGAAAACCAGAAGTCTGATTGGATCAGAAACTTCTTCAGGAAGTTGGGGATTTCCATCACGGCTGATGGAATAGATCTCCTCATTGACCTTACTGAAGACAATACCCAGGAATTGCGCCTTATCTGCAACCAGCTGGCCATATTCTGGCAGATTGATAAGCGCAGTCGCCCCATTGAGGAAGAGGATGTCGAGACCTATATCTATCATAGCAGACAGGAAGATGCATTCACCCTCTTCCCCTTGATCGCCAGGGGAGACCTGAAACAGAGCATGCAATCACTGCACAGTATTCTTGGTAGTGGGGACAGCCAAAGCTCCATTCTCTTGGTGAATGGTTTACTCTGGCAGTTCAGGAGGCTCTACTCACTCCAGGAGTTCATCTTCCAGGGCGGCAATGAGAGTGAGGCATATTTACAGGCACATGTACAGGGAAAGAGTAGCCCGATCAAGAAACCCAAGGATAAGACCACATACAGGAATGCCTTGCAACGATTCGACCTCGAGTCCATCAGGAGAATAATCATTGCGCTGGGAGAAGCTGACCTTGAAGTCAAGGAATCCGGCAGCGAGCTCACAGATCTGGTACTTGAGAGGTTGCTCTACCGGATCATTAAATGTCAGGGAAAACCCCTCAACAAGGCCAGTTTTGCCTCACTGATCTAGAGAGAAAGCTGGCTCAGTATCCGCTTCGCAACAACAAGGGAAATTCCCCCTTCCTTGCTCAACTCCTCAGCTGACTTTGCCAGGATGGCTTCCAGACTTCCGTACTGTTTCATCAAGCGCTCACTTCGCTTCCTACCGATTCCCTCCACGGATTCCAGAACACGGAAGGAGGCTTCACGACTCCTTGCTGCTTGGTTTGCACTGGTGGCGAACCGGTGGCACTCATCCCGTACAGCGATTACCAACCGTAATGCCTCATTGTCCTCTGGGAGTTGAAGGTCCTCTCTCTCATCATCAAATACAATCGTCTCAAACTGTTCGGCAAGCCCGATGATGGGAATATCCACCATCCCCAGTGCATCGAGGATCTCCCGGGCAGCGTTGACCTGACCCTGACCACCATCAATAACCAGCAATCCCGGCCGTTCCAGATTCTCGTTCAGGATCTTTGTGTACCGTCTTGCTACTGCCTCGCGTATGGATTCATAGTCATCAATCCTTCCTTCAAGGCTTTTTATGTTGTACCTGCGGTAGTTTGGCTTGTCTGGGTTGCCGTCGCGGAATGAGATCAGGGATGCAACGGTGTACTTGCCATGCAACTGGGCAATATCGAACCCCTCGATAAGGGTTGGCGGGGCAGAAAGACCCAAGATATCGGCAAGTTCCTCCAGTGCCCTGGTGTTGTCTTTGCTCTTCAACCGCTTTTCCACATCACGGCTTGCATTCTCTCTTGCCATACGGAGTATTCTGTAGTGTTTCCCGTCAATGGGGAGGTTTACTTCCAGTCTTCCTCCCAGTTGCTCGGTGAAGTAGCGCCTGATCAAATGCACATCTATCTCATGGGAGACATACAGGAACTGGGGAAGTTTCTGCCCATCTGCATAGTACTGTGTCAGGAAGTTCAATAGGGTGTCTGTCTCCTCCCCAAGTGTCTCTGCACGGTACAATGCCCGACCGATCAACTGACCATCGCGCATCTGCATAAGGCTGATGGTACAAAGAGGTCCTCGCATCTCGATGGCGGCGTAGTCCCTGCTCTCACTTGCGAAGTCCTGTACTTGTTGTCCTACCTGAGTGGTTCTTATGGCAGCAATCTGATCCCGTTTGGTTGCAGCTTCCTCAAAGTTCAACGCCTTGGAGGCTTGGATCATCTCCTCCTGCAATGTGGCAAGGAGTGCATCGGTCCTCCCCTCCAGGAGATTCCTTACAGCAGTAACGGATTTCCCATACTCCTCTTCACTGACCAGCCCAGCGCAAGGCCCCAGGCAAAGTCCAATGTGGTAGTACAAGCAAGGTTTCTCCCGCTTCCTCAGCGGTGTGGAACATCTTCTTAGAGGAAACAGTTTTGCAATCAGATCAAGGTAGAGGTCAAGTTTTCCTGCATCAGGATAGGGACCATAGTAGGAGGATCCATCATCAATGAGTCGCCTGGTCTTGAATACCTTGGGGAACTTCTCATTGGTTATCCGGATCATCGGATAGCTCTTGCCATCCTTGAGGGAGATATTGTAGTGGGGGGAGTACTTCTTGATGAGATTATTCTCAAGTACCAATGCCTCATACTC
>NZ_JAEKNT010000062.1 GCF_016406725.1 Sphaerochaeta sp. S2
CTAATAGTTCTTGATAAACCTCATTTACCCCCTTCTAAGCAGTATCTCAGAGGTTCGAGACCTCTTTGGCGTAAAACACCTTTACTACCGACCACTTGTTGGTCGGTATTTTTGTCTTCATCACGTAAGACATACCTTAGGATAATCCACGATTTCCTCTTTGCTTGAAAATACTTGAATTAAGAATTTGTTTGTTTCGACACTCTTGACGAGTAACCAATGCTCATCTACGCTTATGACACAAGCACCTCAATCATAGGACGGTGATTGAGCCTTAGGAGGAGTTGTATGCTGGGCTACGATTTGCGTGTACAAACCACTTTCAGGTTTGATTATTGCAGAGTCTTCGATCCACCGAAGGAACATGAGCTTTTGCGTTTCTCTCGGCTCATCTGGTATGGCTATGATGAAGAAGGCCCAGCAGTCTACAGAAAAGACCCCAGAACTGGTGAGGTCGTTCGGATAGATTTCCAGCGTTAAGCACTCTCTTTCCATTGAGGTATGAATATACAAATTCATTGAAATTTTATCGGATGAATGCTTGACAGTGGGGGGTAAATATTCGATATTCGCATTACCATCGTGAAGGCTCCAAAACACCTCTTTTGGAAATTCTATGCCTGAAACGAGTGGAGGAAATGGAAAAGATTGAAAGGAGTTGAAATAACTGCTCAACGGGTATCCCGTTCCTATGGTGATTTCAAGGCTCTTGATGATGTAAGCGTACAAATCAAGAGGGGAGAATTCTTCTCGCTGTTGGGTCCTTCTGGTTGTGGCAAAACCACACTGCTGAGGATTATCGCTGGATTCGATTATCCGGACTCGGGAAGCGTTGCCTTCGACAACAAGGACATCCTCCCCCTACCCCCTGAGAAACGTCAGGCAAATACCGTCTTCCAGACCTATGCACTGTTCCCCCATCTCACTGTCTACGAGAATATTGCTTTCCCGTTGCGACTTCGTCGTACCGATAAGGCAATCGTGGAACAGAAAGTCATGGAATATGTAAAACTGGTACAACTGGAAGAACATATTTATAAGAAACCTTCTATGCTCAGTGGAGGACAGAAACAACGTGTAGCCATCGCACGTGCCCTGATCAATGAACCAGCGGTACTACTGCTTGATGAACCGCTTTCAGCCCTGGATGCAAAACTGAGACAGAACCTGTTGGTGGAACTCGACCTCATCCATGATAAGGTCGGCATCACATTCATCTATGTAACCCACGACCAGAGTGAAGCCCTCTCTGTATCTGATCGTATTGCTGTCATGAACAAGGGCAAGGTATTGCAGATTGGAACTCCTTATGAAATCTATGAAGCTCCAGCAACCAGATTTGTTGCCAGCTTCATCGGAGAGTCCAATATATTCCCCTGCACCGTACGCTCCTGTGAACCACAGGGAGAGGAGTACCTCCTACGTGTTGAGGTCCCTCAGCTGCAGGGTGAAGTGTATGTAACTGATTCAGAGGCCCAGGAAGTGGGGTCTTCACTCGACTTTACCGTCCGCCCAGAGAAAATCAGGATTTCACCCAATCCTCCACGAAGCAACAGTACAACCTTGAACACTTTCAAGGGTATTGTGGAAGAACCCATCTATTCAGGATTCCAATCGAAGTTCTTTGTCAAATTGGAGAAAGAACCTGACACATTGGTGAAGGTATTCAAGCAACACACAGTATTCTTGGAAGAAGGCCCTGAGATCCAGTGGAAGGATACGGTCTATGTGAGCTGGAGTGCAAACGACGGCTACCTGGTGAAGGATACAGAGCAATGAAACGAATTCTCAAACCAAGGGAACGGGAGCGATTGCTAGGAACGCTCTATAGCGCTCCCATGGGGCTCTGGTTCACACTTTTCTTCACAATTCCCATCAGTATCATCATCCTCTACAGTTTCCTCAAGCGAGGTCTCTATGGAGGTATTGAGTGGGAGTTCTCCCTTTCTGCCTACCAGCAAATGTTCAACCCAAGCTTTGCCAAGGTACTGCTCAGGACAGTGTGGATCAGTGTAATCTCAACATTGCTCTGTCTTCTCATTGCCCTACCCTGTGGCTATGCGATGGCAAAAAGCAAGCACCAGACCTTCCTTCTGTTCTTGATCATCATACCCTTCTGGACCAACTCCCTGATCCGAATCTATGCCTGGGTATCCATACTATCCAGTGAAGGATTTCTCAACTCACTGCTGAAGAACCTTGGCCTGATTGATCAGAGCCTTGCCTTGATTTACAACAACCAGGCAGTCATTGTTGTCCTGATCTACATGTATCTCCCCTTTGCGATCCTTCCTCTCTTCACGACCATAGACAAGTTCGACTTTGCCTTGCTCGATGCAGCCAGGGACCTGGGGGCAACAAAGCTGGAGTCGATCATCAAGGTCATGATTCCCAATATCAAGAGCGGAGTGAGTACTGCCTTCATATTCACCTTCATTCCTATCTTTGGAGCCTACACCGTACCACTCTTGGTTGGTGGCAAGGACTCCACCATGATCGGAAATATCATCGTCGACCAAGTCTCCAAGACCAGGAACTGGCCTCTTGCCTCTGCCTTCTCCATGGTACTGACCCTGATCTCCCTCATCGGAGTATTCTGGATGCTGTACAGTGGAAAGAGAGAGCTACACCAGAAAAAGAGCAATCAACAGGCACTCGAGCAGAATATCAAGCTGCACCACAGCCAGAGGGGGAAGAGATGAGCAATCAGAGAAACTCCTCCAGATCCAGCTTTTCCTTCTCCTATACCATGCTTTCCTTGGTCATAGTATTCCTCTTCATTCCCCTATTTGTAGTGGTCTTTTTCTCTTTCAACAGCGTAAAAGGAATGCAGTGGGAGAGTGCAAGCCTTATCTGGTACAAGACGCTTATCTATGAAAGCCCATCACTTTGGGCTGCATTCAGAAATAGTCTTATCATTGCACTCACGAGCTCCATATCTGCCACTGTACTGGGAAGCTTGGCAGCCATCGGCATCAAATGGTACCGATTCAAGGGAAGAAGCTACATTACCACGGTAAGCTACCTTCCCATGGTCCTCCCCGAGGTAATCATCGGTATTTCAATGTTGATCTTCTTCTCTGCCGTGAAGATTCGCCTCGGCTTATTCACCATATTTGTCGCACATACCACCTTCAACCTACCCTTTGTGTTTATGTTGGTAAGTGCACGCTTGGATGAGTTTGACTATTCCACCCTGGAAGCTGCACGTGACTTGGGAGCCAATGAGCGGCAGACCCTGCTCAAGGTCATCATTCCCTCCATCATACCTGCAGTACTTTCAGGATTCCTGATGTGCATAACCATGTCACTTGAGGACTTTGTCATCACCTTCTTTGTCTCAGGTCCTGGTTCAGGAACATTGCCCCTGTATGTCTACTCAATGATCCGCTATGGCGTATCCCCGGTGATAAACGCACTCACCTTTGTCATGATTCTGGGTACCATGCTTATTGCTTTCTTCTTCAGGAAGTTCCTCAAGACAGTGGCTGCCAGCAGTTAGCTGGCGCCTCTGTCTCATTGCATAGAGGCAAAAGATCCAATTCACACCCCAATTTTATGCATATTTATGCATTTTTTTTGCATTATATCTTCCATTACCCTTGTCACCCTCTTTTTCAACAGGTATTCTGGACCAACATGTATTAAATGTTGGGAGAATGGTGATCATGAACAGTTATCAGCTCATTACTGCCTTGGCTTTTGCACTCTATCTGGGGCTTATGCTAACAATCGGGTTTTTCACATTCAGAAAAACAAAATCCACCAGTGACTACTTTCTTGGTGGTCGCTCAATCGGTCCATGGTTCACAGCACTCAGTGCTGAGGCAAGCGATATGTCTGGCTGGTTGCTTATGGGGCTTCCCGGCCTTGCTTACTTCACTGGGCTCCAGGAAGCATTCTGGACCGCGGTTGGATTGCTGGTAGGTACATACCTCAACTGGCTGTTGGTGGCAAAGAGAATGAGAAAATACTCCATTCACGCAAAGGATTCCATCACCATCCCAGAATTCCTCACCAACCGTTTCCATGACAAGAGCAAACTCTTGCAAACCATCAGCTCGATCATCATCCTGGTGTTCTTCATTGTCTATACGGCAAGTGGATTTCTGGCCTCTGCAAAACTGTTCACCGCTGTCTTCGGTATGAATTACTATGCCGCCCTCATCTTGGGCGTACTGGTCATCCTTGGATACACGCTCCTCGGTGGATACCTGGCTGTGGTAGCAACTGACTTCCTGCAGGGAAGCTTGATGTTCTTTGCCTTGGTGATGACCGGCGTGATCGCAGTATTTGCAATCGGGGGACCAGTTCATACCTTCGAACAGCTCAGCCAGTTCGGCCAGCACTTCATCAACCCATTTGCCACACCACCAGGAACCAGCTATGGGTTCCTTCAGATCCTCAGTGCGCTTGCCTGGGGCCTCGGTTATTTCGGCATGCCGCATATCCTCATCCGCTTCATGTCCATCAGAAGCAACCATGAGGTCAAGACGAGCCGAAGAATTGCCATGGTCTGGGTTGTTATTGCCATGGCAGCAGCATTGCTCGTTGGTGTGGTCGGAAAAATTTTCCTTCTGCCCACCACTTTTGACTCCCAGAGTGCAGCAGAGGCTGTATTCATTGTCAGCATGCAGAAAATCTTCCCGACCTTCATTGCAGGGTTCTTCCTCTGTGCGATTCTAGCAGCAAGTATGAGTACCGCTGACAGTCAGCTCCTGGTTGCCTCTTCGGCATTCTCAAAGGATGTCTATAAGGCAGTACTCAGGAAAGATGCCTCTGACAAGGAGACCTTGTTGGTCAGCAGACTCACTGTCGTTGCTATCACCATCATTGCCATCTTCCTGGCAATGGATCCCAATTCCTCCATCTTCGATGTAGTAAGTTACGCTTGGGCAGGCTTCGGGGCAACCTTTGGACCTGTCATTCTCGCTTCTCTTTTCTGGAGACGTGCCAGTCGCAATGGAGCTGTAGCAGCCATGCTTGGTGGTGGTATTACCGTCGTGGTCTGGAAGCAACTTTCAGGAGGCATATTCGATGTCTATGAGTTGCTCCCTGGTTTCATAATCGCTTCCCTCTGTATGGTTATTTTCAGCTTGCTTGAGAAGCATCCCGATGAAGAGGTCTTCAAAGAGTTCGATGCCTTCATGGCAACAGAAGACTAAGATGCAGAACCGGGG
The DNA here is from genome assembly GCF_016406725.1 of Sphaerochaeta sp. S2. GTDB lineage: Bacteria > Spirochaetota > Spirochaetia > Sphaerochaetales > Sphaerochaetaceae > Sphaerochaeta. The sequence goes on from NZ_JAEKNT010000062.1 coordinate 5,181, forward strand.
GGACTCCCCCCGGTTTACTTACACCTTACCCGATTCTTGTATTTAACCACTTGACCGCATCTCCAAGTTTCCCTATACTTGCTCCAATCCCTAGCCATTCGGTAGGTAATTTCTTGAAGGAGGCACATCAATGATGCAAAGCATGCAAGACAGTATTGAATCTGACATGTGCCAAAACGCACTCGCTTAAGACCTTCAAGGAACCATCATGAAACATGCAAAACATCCACGTTGTGGGTCGGTAACCGACCACATGCGAGGCTTCTGAACAGTATTCCACAGACCCGGCGTAGCCAGGTCCCAATCATTTCATTCAGGAGCAACCCATGAAAACCAACAATACCTACCACTTTGAAACCCTAGCCCTGCATGCAGGACAAGAAAAAGCAGACAGCGCAACCGGATCCCGTGCAGTACCCATCTACCAAACCACCAGCTATGTCTTTGACAGCTGCGATGATGCCGAGTCCCTCTTCAACCTCTCCAAGGCTGGGAACATCTACACAAGGCTTGGAAACCCTACCCAGGAAGTGTTTGAGAACCGAATGGCCCAACTTGAGGTTGGTGTTGGTGCTCTGGCTGTTGCCAGCGGGTCGGCTGCAATCACGCTCTCCATACTCAACCTTGCAAAAAACCAAGACCATATCGTTTCAGCGAAGACCATTTATGGGGGAACCTACAACCTGTTTGCTCATACACTCCCTGAGTGGGGTATCACCACCACCTTTGTTGATGCCACTGATATCGCAGACGTGGAGAGGGCCATCCAGGACAACACCAAGGCACTGTTCGTTGAATCCATCGGCAACCCGAATGCCACCCTCTGTGACCTGAAGGCTTTGGCCGATCTTGCCCACAGCCATAAGATCCCTCTTGTGGTGGATAATACCTTTGCAACCCCTTACCTGCTTCGTCCCATCGAGCATGGTGCTGACATCGTCGTGCACTCTGCAACAAAGTTCATCGGTGGTCATGGGACAAGCCTTGGTGGCGTTATCATTGACAGTGGAAACTTCGACTGGAAACAAAGCGGAAAATTTCCATCGGTAACAGAACCGAACGACAGCTATCATGGGTTGAGCTTTCTTGATGCTGCAGGAAAGGCTGCATGGATCACCAAGGCACGCACCGTACTGCTCAGGGACACTGGACCGTGCATTGCCCCACTGAATGCATTCCTGTTCCTCCAGGGGCTGGAAACCCTTCCCCTACGGCTAGAGAGGCATGTACAGAATACACTGAAGGTGGTCGAATTCCTCGCTGCCCATCCTCGCGTTGAAAAAGTACAACATCCCAGTCTGGAAGATAATCCGTACCATACACTCTACAAGCACTACTTCCCTAAAGGGGGTATCTCTATCTTCACCTTTGATATCAAGGGGACAGGAGAGGACGCAAAGGAGTTCATTGACCGACTGGAGATTTTCAGCCTTCTTGCCAATGTAGCAGATGTTAAGTCTCTGGTGATCCACCCTGGAACCACGACCCACTCCCAACTCACCAAGGAAGAGCTGGAGAGTCAGGGTATCTCCGAGACCACAGTACGGCTCTCGATTGGCTGTGAACATATCGACGACCTGCTTGCAGACCTGTCTCAGGCACTTGGGGAGGGTTCATCATGCCAGTGACCATCCCAAAAGACCTCCCTGCCGCTGAGGTCCTCAAACAGGAAAATATCTTTTTCATGACCGCTGAGAGGGCCATACACCAGGATATCCGCCCACTCAAGGTCGCCATCCTCAACCTTATGCCCAATAAGATGAGGACAGAGGAGCAGTTTCTCCGACTTCTCGGTAATACTGCCCTGCAGGTGGAGATAACCTTCCTTACCACAGCAAGCTATAAGAGCAAACATACACCTTCATCCTACCTGAAGGCATTCTACCAGACCTTTGACCATGTGAAGGAGGAGCACTTCGATGCTCTGATCATCACAGGGAGCCCTGTGGAGACCCTCGCATTCGAGGAAGTCGCCTACTGGCAGGAGCTGGAGACAATCCTCCGCTGGGCCGACAAGCATGTATTTGCCTCATTGTTCGTGTGTTGGGCTGCGCAGGCAGCCCTCTACCACTACTATGGTATCGGGAAACAGGTGTTGGACCAGAAGCTCTCAGGCATCTACCGCCACACGGTACTGGAGAGGAATCATCCACTGGTACGTGGCTTTGATGACCAATTCTGGGCACCCCATTCCAGGCATACCAGACTCGATGAGGAGAGCCTCGCTAAGCACAATGATATCCAGATCCTTGCAACCAGTGAGGAAGCAGGAGTCTACCTGGCAGCAAGCCAGAATGGGAGACAGGTGTATGTCACTGGGCATAGTGAATATGACGAGAGAACACTCCTAGATGAGTATACAAGAGACAGAAAGGCAGGGCTCGATGCCCAGCTTCCGGTCAACTACGTAAAAGGAGACGATCCTGCAGGAGAAATTCAGGTTACCTGGAGAGGCCATGCAAACTTACTGTTCAGCAACTGGCTGAACTATCATGTCTACCAGAACACTCCCTATCACTTGGAGGAACTTGACTGAAGCACATTACAGCAGAGCTCAGTCATCCGGCCCTTCAACGAGGCAATTTGCTTGTCGGTGATGAACGTTACCTGTCCATGCTCGATTCCTGCTGCCCAGTTGATACTGTAGGCAAGGGCGAGCGTGGATATACCTGCTTCGCGAAGCAGGGAAACCTCTGTTGCCAAGGTCATCCCTACCGTATCGCCACCGATATGGCGCAGGTAACGAATTTCTGCTGGGGTTTCAAGTCTTGGGCCATTGGTGCAGATGTATACTCCTGCATCGAGGAGAGATTCATCTTCCTTGAGGATACGAGATCTCAACGATGTGTCAAAAACCTCATCCATGGACGTGTGGACCACCCCATGCTCTCCCCCTGTGTAGAAGGTATGCTCTCTCCCGGAGGAGAGGTCAATAAAATCACTGACCAAACCCACCTTTCCAGGAGGGAGTTTCTCAGTGATGGAACCTACTGCATAGATACCAATAGCATGGGTCACCCCAAGCATTTCAAGCGCCTTGATGTTAGCACGATAGTTAATCAGGTGAGGAGGGTTTGAATGGTCGGAGCCATGGCGGGGAAGAAAGACCAAGGAAGCATCCTTGCCCTTTCCTACAAACAACTCAACATCTCCGTAGGGAGTATTCACTACCTTCCGCTGTGAATCGATCCCTTCCAGGGTATCGACTCCGGTGCCACCAATAATTGCTTTCATTGAAAATTCCTCTTGATTTCTTCCGGTTTAAGGACACCCTTACCCGTAACAACCCCTGTTACCAGATCAGGAAAAATGATATCAAAGGCCGGGTAGAGTGCCTTCATTCCAGCTGAGGAGGTAGGACTTCCCATACACTGGGTTACCTCCTCGGCCGAGCGCCACTCCATCTGTATGCCACTTGCATCCTGTTTCGTAGGATCGGGGGAGACGGAAAAGGCATAATAGGGAACCTGGAAATGCTTCGCGGCAATGGCATTGCCAAGCGTTCCAACCTTGTTCACAACAGTCCCATCCATGCAGACCAAGTCAGCGGCGGTCATATAGAGGTTTGCATCTCCGTTTCCAAGGAACGTTGCCCCCATCCCATCGGTGATCACACTGACCTCTATCCCCATCTCCTGAAGAGAGGGAGCGGTAAGCCGACTCCCCTGCAAATACGGTCTGGTCTCAGGGACAAATACCCTGATATCCTTGCCACTCTCTTTTGCATAGGCAAGGGAGAGCAGGAAGGTATGCTCAGCAAAGCAAGTGGTCAGCACACCAGCCTTATGCGGAATGAGCGAACTTCCGGCTCTACCAAGTTGGTGGTAGAGCTGGTCAAAAGCGTTTTTCCGTGCTTCCACCAGAGGGGCCACCTGCTCAATAAAACCAGGGTTTCCTCGTAGTTCATCGAGAAGGGAAAGCAAGGTCCGTTTCATTGTGGTATTGGTTGGACGGGAATCGATAAGCAGTGCTGCTGCATTTTCAAGCTCTCTGAACTCCTTCTCAACTGAACCTTCTTTCATCTGCTCTGCGACAAAGACCATCGCAGTGAGGGCAACCTCCAAAGGTCCCCCTCCCTGGGTGACCATCCGCTTCAGGGCAGAGGCAATCTCAGGGATAGAGGAGCAACGCTCAAAGCGCTTTTCAAACGGGTAGACCCGTCTATCCCCGATCAGGAGATGCTTTTCCTCAATTCGAGCGATATTCTCACTCCTGAGGAGGTAAGGCAGGGTGATCATCAATGCACCCAGAAGGAGAGATGATCTTCCACAATTGCCTTGATCAGGGCATCATCCTCTGCTGGCCCCACCACTTCCATATCCTTCTGCCCGTGGGCGAGAACCTCATGGCTGGGAAGATTGAACGTGGGATTCTGCTCATCGGCTCCGGTCAGCTCAAGAAGTTTCTCCTCAGTAATACCAAAGACAAGCCTTTTTACATTGGTCCAGTACATTGCTCCGGTACACATGACGCATGGCTCAGCATTGGTATAGAGCGAGCACGTTGCAAGATACTCTGGATCATACAGTTTGCTGGCCTTGAAGAGCAGAAGGGTCTCTGCGTGCATTGCAGAACCGCCTTCCTCGTAATCATTCATCTGCTCAAGCAGTATCTTGCCATCCTTGTCAGCCAACAAGGCACCAAAGGGATGGTTTCCTTTCTCTTTTGCCTGATGGGCAATTCTGACTGTTTCATACAACAGCTTTATATCTTGTTCATTGGGTTTCTTTCTTGTGATGGTAGGCATGACAGCTCCTCTCTTATTAGTATCCCTACCCTATCATGAGAGGCTGGGGATGACAATCGGATGCAAGTACATAAAACTTCATGAAGCGAATATCTAGTGTCACGACAAGGGCTAATGGCATGTATTTCATGGTACTGAAAATCTTCTTGCATTGACGTTTCTCAAAAGAGCACGTACATTAGAGTAAGTTGCAAGAAGCAACGAACATACAAAAAGGAATGACTATGAACAAACCTAATCGAACAAAAATGATTGTGACCTTGTTGGTGATGATGCTCATCTCCACTGCACTCTTTGCAGCTGGGGCAAAAGAAGCCCATCCCGATGCAGTCACTGTGCGAGTACTTTCCGCTTTCGACCAGCAAGGCCAGAGAGCTTTTACTGTCAGGACCTTGGAAAACGTGGACTTTGTCTTCATGACAAACAATATGACAGAGTCAACATACCCCATTGCATCGCTTTCGCGAGGTGACTACCTTGAGGTAGTGGTAGAGAATGGCATTGCCTCAGATATTCGTTACATCAACCCCTTGGTTGCTACCGGTGTACTTCCCTACAACATCAGTACTGCACAAGCAACAGAACTGGAGAGCCTTGAGGACCGTTTCAGCTACACCTACGGATTTATGCTGATCCAGTCTTTTGCAAACCAGGGACTGTTCTTCGATGCAGGATACTATGTAAAGGGTGCCCTCGATGGATACAAGGACTCCCAGAGCGATTCAATGAGTGGATATTACACCCTTGAAGAGCTGTATGCCAATGTTGAGCAGTATCAGGCAGAAATCTGGAGCCTCGGCCTTGCCCAAAGTGATTATGGCAAGTCCTATGACAGCATCGATGATGTAAGGGGTCTGACCAAGCCAGAGGGAATTGCTGACGCCTTTAGTTACACCTATGGTTACCTGTTGGCACTGAATATGTCCGGCCAGGGTATCCATGTAAATGGCGACCTCTATGCAAGCGGAGCCTTGGATTACGCATGCGGCAATCATCTGTTGATGAATGAGGCTGAAATGCAGACTGCCTTCATCGAATACCAGGCGGAACTGGAAAAAGAGTACGATGCATGGCTTGCTGAAGTTGCAGTAACCAACCTTGAGGAAGCTGAGGCTTTCCTAGAACAGAACAAGTCCAATGATGGTGTCATCACCACAGCCAGTGGCCTGCAATATCAGGTATTGACCCCTGCAGAAGGAAAGAAGCCTACAACGAGTGATACCGTAGAGGTAAACTACCAGCTGCAAATGGCTGATGGGACTGTCATCGAGAGTTCCTATGACCGAGGGGAGAC
>NZ_JAEKNT010000063.1 GCF_016406725.1 Sphaerochaeta sp. S2
ATTTTCTTCCTTGCAATGGATGGCTTGGATTTGCAGCCATGGACCTTGGAAAACCCCTTTCTCTATACCTTGGTAGTTAGGCTAGGAGAGAGCGATGAGAGAATACTCACCTTCGGGAGTAGGAGTGCTCAGTTTACCAAGGATGGGTTCTTGCTGAACGGAAAGCCCATTCCAATCGTGGGTTTGAATCGTCACCAGGATTATCCCTTCCTGGGATATGCAGCACCTCCTTCACTGCAAAGGGAAGATGCAAGCATCTTGAAGGAGCTCGGGGTGAATCTGGTCAGGACAAGCCACTATCCACAGCATCCTGCATTCCTGGATGCCTGTGACCGACTGGGCTTGCTTGTCTTCGAGGAGATTCCAGGATGGCAACATATTGGGAAGGATAAGCATTGGAGAGAACAATGCCTGCAGAATGTGCAGGGTATGATTGAGCGTGACTACAACCATCCATCCATTATCCTTTGGGGTGTGAGGATCAATGAATCCCCGGATGACGAGAGTCTCTACCAGGAGACCAACCGATTAGCGAGGACTCTTGACCCCAATCGTGCCACGGCAGGGGTTCGGAACCTGAAGAAGAGCCAGTTTCTTGAAGACGTGTACACCTACAACGATTTCTCATATGCAGGGAAGGGAAGAGCCCTCCAGAAGAAGAGTCAGGTTTGCGAAAAGGATTTGCCATACTTGGTAAGTGAGTTTTGCGGCCATATGTATCCCTGTAAGTCGTTCGATTCTCCTCTTCTGAGGGCAGAACATGCACTACGTCATGCAAGGGTGCTTGACCAGGGTTTGGCCACAGAAGGCCTGAGCGGAGTCATCGGTTGGTGCATGCATGACTACTTTACCCATGCCAATTTTGGGAGTGGGGACCAGATCTGCTACCACGGCGTGATGGACATATTCCGCACTGATAAGGCTGCTGCCCATATCTATAGAAGCCAGAAGGATAGCCCCTACGTCCTTTCGGTGCTCTCTTCCATGGATGGTGGGGATTACCCGGGAGCGGCACTCCCCCCTGCGGTGGTCGCCACCAATTGTGAAGAGGTCAGATTGCGCTACAATGACCGTGTGGTAGGACTCTTTCATCCCCAGAGAAAGATGTTTCCTCATCTTTCCCATCCACCGGTTATCATCGACGATTTCATCGGGGACCGACTGAAGGCAGAACCTTACCTGAGAGAGCGGGAGATACCATCCCTTGCCCGTCTGCTTGGAAAAGTGGGGAGACAGGGTGGATCTCTCAAGGCTGGTGATGTCCTTAGGATGGGCATTTTCCTGAAAAAACATCATCTTCGTTACCAGGATGCGGTTGATCTATTCACCAGGTATGTTGGAAATTGGGGGAGTGAGGGAGGCATCTGGGTCTTTGAGGGATTGGTAGGAGGGGAAGTGGTTGCAACTGAGACATGCAGGCAAGGGGGAAAACCTTCCCTCCATCTTATTGCTAACCGTTGTAATCTCACCATAAAGGAAGCTACATATGATATGGTCTCTGTACGCGTGGAGGTGAGGAAGGAAGGTGGGCATCTGCCTTTGCCATATGCACATATCCCTCTCTCAGTCTCTATATCTGGAGTGTTGTCCATGGCAACTCCTTCACAGATAAACACCATCGGCGGTAGTTCAGTGATCTATCTACGTACCATGGGGATGGTGGGTGAGTCAGTATTGCATGTCTCATCTCCCGTGGGTGACAAAACCCTCCAGTTTACGGTAGTCTAGGCGCATGTTTACCCTATATGTAGATGCGGACTCCTGTCCGCGAAACCTGAGACAGATCATTCTCAAGGCGGTAATCCGGCGAAATCTCACGGTATACTTTGTTGCAGACCGAGTGCTCAAGGATGTGGAGCAAGCCTACCAACAGCATACCAATGCCTTGCGTAGTGAAGCAAAGAAGCAGGGAATAAATGATCAGATTGCCCTCCGGGACATAAAGAGCCCTATCAATCAGGTGCAGGTGGAGAAGGGGGATGACAGTGCCGATGACTGGATTGTCGACCATGCTGTACCACCTGCCCTTGCCATCACCCATGACATTCCTCTCGCTGGTCGTTTGGTAGAGAAAGGTATCACCGTGCTTGATGATCGGGGGAACACCTATACCGAAGAGAATATGGCAGAGAGACTCTCCATCCGTAATGCCATGACAGAGTTCAGGGAGTTGGGTATTTTCAGCGAACAACACTCCAGGATGAGTGGAAAGCAGACCAAGGCTTTCAGCGATTCGTTTGATGCACTGCTTACCAGCATGCTGAAGCAAAATACCTGATCTGCCTCTTAGGAGGACATGAACCATGAAACAATCTTACTCTACCGTAATGCATTTGAACGGGAAAGGATGCTGAGTCGACTGGCCGGTTATCCTCAGCTGAGACTCCATGCACACCGTCTTGGTACTCACTCCCCGGAAATTGAGATGAGAAACTGCATCTGCTACTGCCCCGACCTTCCCTCGGTTGTGCAGATGAAGAGGATGTTACCGTCCAAGAACCTCCTTATCTTTTGTCCGAAATCGATGAAAATGATGTGTTCCTTGCTGGAGGACCAGTACACGATTGTACTCTCCCTTACCTGTAGTGAGCCACTGCTTGAGATGATGCTGGGGAGATTTCTCTCCGCTCCCCATCCTCATGATGGAGTCAATGAGCATCCTGCTGTTCTGACCAGGAGGGAACAGCAGGTACTTACCCTTATGGTAAGTGGCCAGGAAACCCGTCAGATTGCCTCTCTCCTAGGTATCAAGGTGTCGACAGTCATTGCACACAAGAAGCATCTGTTCCTTAAAAGCGGGGTGCACACTACCAGCCAATTGATCGTCTGGGCATTGTTCTCGCTTTATCAATAAAAAAAGGCGGCCAATGCCGCCTTTAAATTAGAAGTCTGCCAGTTTGGGAGCCCTTGGGTAGGGTATGACGTCGCGGATATTTCCCATCCCCGTGACGTACTGCACCAAGCGCTCGAACCCAAGACCGAATCCGGCATGAGGTACTGTTCCAAACCGTCTCAGGTCAAGATACCACCAGTAATCATCAGGATTGAGGTCGAGTTCTTCCATGCGTTTGGTCAATATGTCCAGGTCTGCCTCACGTTCACTGCCGCCGATGATCTCACCCAGGCGGGGAACCAGGACATCCATGCCACGCACTGTCTTCCCGTCCTCATTCAGCTTCATGTAGAAAGCCTTGATCTCCTTGGGATAGTCGGTCACGATCACTGGTCTCTTGCATATCTCTTCAGTAAGGAATTTCTCATGTTCACTCTGCAAGTCACTGCCCCAGGAGACCGGGAACTCAAACTTGTCGTTATGCTTTGAGAGTTCCTCAATTGCCTCAGTGTAGGTCAGGTGGGCAAACGGTGTCTCCACGATTGACTTGAGTGTTTCTTGTACTCCCGATTGTACAAACTTGCTGAAGAAGGCCATATCTTCTGCACACTCCTCCAACACGGTCTTGAACAGGTATTTGAGGAACTCCTCAGCTAGTTCCATATTCCCTTCGAGCGTACAGAAAGCCATCTCAGGTTCAACCATCCAGAACTCAGAGAGATGTCTCTTGGTATTGGAATTCTCTGCCCTGAAGGTGGGGCCGAAGGTGTAGATGTTCTTCAATGCCATTGCGTAGGTCTCTCCCTCCAGCTGCCCACTTACAGTAAGATAGGCTTCACGGCCAAAGAAGTCCTTTGCGTAATCGATCTTTCCATCTTCACTGCGGGGAATGTTGTCCAAATCCAGGGTGGTGACCAAAAACTGTTCACCTGCTCCCTCACAATCGCTTGCGCTGATGATTGGGGTGTGCACATAGGAGAACCCATGTTCCTGGAAAAAGGTGTGGACCGCATAGCTCAAGGTATTTCTCACCCGTGCTACTGCACCAAACATGTTCGTTCTCGCTCTCAGGTGGGCAATCTCACGAAGATACTCGATGGTATGCCGTTTCTTCTGGAGAGGATAGGTATCCACCGGACAGGGACCCACTACCTGCACGTCGACAGTGGCCATCTCAACTGCTTGGTTGCCACCTGCGCTTGCAACGATTGGGCCCTTGCAGATAACTGAACAACCGGTGGTGATATCGTTGAGAATGGAGAGGTCAGGAAGCTGCTCCTTGTCGATGACAACCTGCAGTCCCTTAAGACACGAACCATCATTGACCTCAAGGAAGCATACATTCTTACTGTCTCGCTTGGTCCTTACCCAGCCTTCTGCCACAACAAATTCAGCCTGTGGTTCTCTCTTGAGCAATGTAGAAATTCGTTCTTTCATGGAAAAGTCTCTCCTTATCATATTTGGCCATTATGATTTGTTTCCCTATAAAGAGTCAATAATGATGACATTTCTCGTAGTTTTGGCTCTGCTTGGGGGAATTCTCCTAGGTGTAGGAAATATAAGGAGAAAGGTTTGCGATATGTTTATTTTGACAGATTGACAAATAATGAAAATGTGTTTATATAATAGATAGTACCATACACGGAGGCTACTATGTATAAGACCATACCACAGATATTTGCAGAGGTCGTTACACAATATCCCGCATACACCGTTCAGATGAGCAAGGACAAGAACGGCGTTTTTCAGTCGATTTCCTATTCTGACCTCTATAGTGAAGTGAATAGCTTGGCTGCCAGTCTGATGAACCATGGCGTTAAACGCGGAGACCTGGTTGGCCTGATCAGTGACAACCGCCGTGAATGGCTCGCCAGCGATTTGGCTATCCTCAGCCTGGGGGCTGCTGATGTTCCCCGCGGTCGGGATGCAATGCCCTATGAAGTAAGCTTCATTCTCTCTGTAACTGAAGCCTCATTCTGTTTTGTCGAGAATGCGGTACAGCTGCGCAAGATTCTCAACATCAGCGAAAACCTTCCTGCATTGCAACACCTGATTGTCATGGATCGTGAGTTTACCCATCAGCAACGTGATGAGGCTGCATCCGCCACCAAGATTGAGATTCTCTGTTATCAGGATCTCGTGGATGAAGGGAGGGCACTCCTTGATGACCATGCAATTGCCAAAAAGGTAGAGAGCGAGCGAACTAAAGGGAACAGTGAGGAAATTGCAACCATCATCTTTACCAGTGGTACCACTGGTGACCCAAAGGGAGTCATGCTCACCCATGCAAACTTTGCCTACCAGTTGGAGGCTGTCCCCAAGTTGATCGAAAGGTTTGCCCCTGGTCAGCGTTGGCTCAGCGTTCTTCCCGTTTGGCACTCCTTTGAACGAATATTGCAGTATGTCATCATTGGCAACGCATCAATAGTTGCCTATTCCAAGCCACTGGGTTCAATCCTGCTCGCTGACCTGGCACTCGTGAATCCCCATTGGATGGGTTCTGTTCCCCGCATCTGGGAAGCAGTAAAGGCCGGAGTATTTGCCAGTATGAAGAACAAGAGTCCTGTTGCAAAAGGTCTGTTCTCCTTCTTCATCAAGGTTGCAAGCATATACAGCAGAAGCAAGGACTTGGTACTGGGAGAAGTTGCCACCTTCAAGAAGCGAAGCCGCATCCTTGATGTATCGGCTGGACTTATTCCAATGATACTGCTCTACCCGCTGTATAAGGCTGGAGACCATCTGGTTTTCTCCAAGGTCAAGCAGAAACTGGGCAAGAATTTCATTGCCGGTGTTAGCGGTGGAGGCTCTCTCAGTGCAGGGGTGGATATCTTCTTCGCCTCAATCGGTGTGAAGTTGCTTGACGGCTATGGACTTACCGAAAGTGCCCCTGTGGTAGCGGTACGTCCCCTGCTTCATGGGGTTAAGCGTACGGTAAGTCCTCTTGAAGGAACGGAAGTACGCATTGTCACTGAGCAAAACCAGGAAGCAAAGCCCGGTGAGAAAGGCATTGTCATGGTCCGTGGACCACAGGTAATGAAGGGCTACTACAAGCGTCCTGATCTTACCCGATTGGTATTGGATGAGAATGGTTGGCTTAACACCGGTGACCTGGGTATCTGGACCCACCGCGGTGAGTTTGCTCTTAGCGGAAGGGCAAAGGATACCATCGTCCTGGCGGGAGGTGAGAACCTTGAACCGGTACCCATCGAGGCAAAACTCTGTGAGAGTGAATTCATTGAACAGGCCATTGTACTCGGGCAGGACAAGAAGTATCTGGGTGCCTTGATCGTACTCAACAAACAACGAATTGAGGAGTATCTCAAGGAGAAGGAAATTCCCTACCTCGCCGATAAGTTGTATCAGATGCAGGAAGTGAAAAGCCTGATCGAGCAAACAATCGGAGATATCATCAACAGCAAACATGGTTTCAAGAGTTTCGAGCATATCGCTCGCTTCCGTCTCCTCTCCAAGAGCTTTGAGGTAGGTAAGGAACTGAGTGCAAAGCAGGAACTGAAGCGATTTGAGATCAACCGTATCTACCAACGTGAGATTGATGATCTCTTCGTGAGTTGACACGTTTCGGCAATCTGTCTGGTTTCTTGCCTTTTTACCCTGTCTGCTATACTATGAAGATGTAGATAGATGACAGGGGAAGGCATGATTCAGATTATCGGAACAAAAAAATGCAAAGAAACAGCGAAGGCAATCAGGAGCTGCAAAGAACGCAGCATTGCCTTCCAGTTTGTTGACTTGAGCCAACGCACACTCTCCGAAGGGGAGTGGCGTTCGCTTTTCAGCGCATATGACGCTGAAACGTTGATCGATGAGTCTAGTGCCTATTATATAAAAGAAGGTTATGCATGGAGAAGCTTTGATGCTGCCCAGGAGTTGGCAGAGCATCCCCAGCTGCTTAAGACTCCAGTGCTTCGCTATAAGGGAAAGGTTCACCTAGGCTATGATCCAGCAATACTTACTGCATGGGGAACGCTTTGATGGTGCAGTATGCCGTTCTGGGCAGTGGGTCCAGTGGAAACAGTTATCTTTTCACCGATGGTACCGTCTCCATCTTGATTGACCAGGGCTACAGTGTTGTGGAGCTCACAAGACGTCTGTCGCAGTTCTCTGTACCTCTATCTACCGTACAGGCGGTATTCCTCACCCATCTCCATCCTGACCATGCACGTGGTGTAGGGGTGCTTTCCCGGAGATTGCCCATACCCGTGTATGCCCACGATCGTATGGTTGCTGAGCAACCGCTGTTGATCGAAAAGCTGGGTATTCCAGAGGGAAGACTACAGACAGTTTGTACATCGGAACTTGTCGAGGTCGGACCCTTCTCCCTGTTCTGTTTTGAAACAAGTCATGACAGTGGAGGTTCTGTTGGTTGGTATATTACCCACCAGGATACCCATTACATGGTACTGACCGATACAGGTATCACCAGCGAGCAACAGATGATGCTCGCAGGGGATGCAAATATTCTATTTCTGGAAGCGAATTATGATGAACAGATGTTGAGAACCGGTCCCTATCCAGCCATGTTGAAGCGGCGGATTTCCGGTAATCATGGGCATCTGTCCAATGACCAAGCCTTGCAGTTTCTCTGTGAGAGTGGCTTCAAGGGTGAACATGTCTATTTCATCCATCTCTCTGAATGTAACAATGATCCTGTGATTCTGGAAAAAGTGGTACAGTCCATGACTGACCTTCCCTTTACTGTATGCAGGAAAAATCAGTGGTATGGACCAAAAAACGAGGTGCATTTATGAAGAAAAAACAAGCAGAAGTATGGTCCTTGAAGAGAATAAAAAAACTCAAGCGTGAAGATGGTCTGACTATGAAGACCGTCAACAAGTATACGATGGACGCAGTGGTTGATTGTACATCCAGCCGCAATCCGGACGGGATTGCCTTACGTACATACCGAGAAGAGGGTAGTGAGATTACCTATGCCCAGCTGAAGTTGATGAAGGATGCCATTTCCATAACCCTCCTTGAAGCTGGATTCTCCCGTGGGGATAAGATTGCCATCATGGGGGAGAGTTGCCCGACCTGGATGGTTGCCTATTTCGGCATCACCTCCATTGGATGTGTAGCCGTTCCGATCCTCCCCGATTTTTCAACCAAGGAAACCACCCAGATCCTTGAACATGCTGGGGCGAAAGGTGTCGTAATAAACGTCAAACATTTTGAGAAGGCAAAAGCGTACGTCCAAGCCAATGAATCCTATCTGGTGAGGATGGAAGACCTGTTCCATATCCCTTCATCCATCGTGCAAGGATTGGAAGACAAGACGCAGTTTGCTGCCGCTCCTGGAAAGGATATCAGCCGAAGAAAGATCGATGAGAAAGGAAGGAAGCTTCGTGAAGCCTCCCTTGCCCGGGAAGATGATCTGGCCTCCCTGATCTATACCAGTG